>JAFVID010000002.1 GCA_017474205.1 Clostridia bacterium
GACTATGCCAATACGGACAGCATTGTGCCCATCAAGAACCGGCTGATGCGCTATACGCAGATACGCGAGATATCCTACCCGAGCGAGTTGATGGACAATGTGAACGAGAACATACGCAAGATAAGTGCGCTGCTGCTGGCCTTGGCCTTGGCCCTGTCGCTCATCTCGTTTGCACTCATCAACAACACCATCAAGCTCACCATCTACTCGCAGCGATTCCTACTGCATACGATGAAGCTTGTGGGTGCCTCGTGGGCGTTCATCCGTCGTCCCTTCCTGCTGCGCAACCTGGCCATCGGTATCACATCGGGCATCCTGGCCAACGGTATGATAGGGGGCGGCATCGCACTCTTGCTGCATCATGAACCGCAGGTGAAGGGCAAAGTCAATACGAAAACACGGTTACACCAATTGTGAAAATTAAAGAAAAAGAGAAAACAATAACTGACGCTACGCCCGCTTACACGTCAAGCGACCAAAATATTTTTACAGTTTCGGGTGGTGTGATAAGCGGTGTAAATTCAGGTAGTGCATATTTAAAGTTATCGTATATCGGTTCGGATGGTATAGAAGTAACGAAAGCGATATTAGTAAAAGTTGTAGCCAAAACGAACAAACTTACAACGGTTATTGAAGTCAATAAAGAACAAACGGTAAACCTAGAGCAATTGATTTCAATAGAAAGTGCAACGATAGAAGATGCAAGGATAACCGATGGAACTATCGTTGAAACGGTTAATGTACAAGACGGTTTTTTGGATTTTTCGCAAATAGTTCTTTCTGGTGAACAAACTTTACAGGTGTTTGCGCAAAACATAACATATTCAATTCCTATTTACTTATACGATAAATATTTAGAAGATGCAACGGATTTAGCCGTGCTAAAAACGGCAACCGACGACCATTATAAAATCGTTTGCGATATAGATATGGATGGTCAAATATGGAACGGTATTAAATCGGTATTTAAGGGTGTTTTAAATGGTAACGGTTGCACTATTTATAACTTTGGAATTAGCAAAAGTGGCTTGTTTGATAAAATCGGCGGCGGGGCAACTATCAAAAATTTAACTTTTAGTCAATGTGTTATTCAAGATGATGCTGTTCAAACGGGTGTAGTTGCAAGTTGTGTTGAAGAAAATGCAAACGTAACTTTGCAAGGTGTTAATATACGCACGATAGTAAACGGCGAAAATTGCGGAGGAGTTTTTGGTGTTATAAGCAAAAACTCAAAGATAAACCTTATTGATAGCACTATTCATAGTTATTCTTCAAAAGTTTCCCTTGATAAAGGAGCGATTGTAAGTTCTGCCGATAGTGGCATTATATTTAAGAATTCTACTGTTTTGAGTTCTTTACCCCTTTGCGGACAAGGAAAGATTAGTGGGATAAATAATTCTGCAATAACCCTTATAAATGCAAGTAAGGTTGGTATTCAGCCTATAGAACATACGGAAAAGGTAAATATATTCGACCTTTTTGAAAATGATAAAACTTTAACATTTACTAACGTTAGTAATTGTCAAAGCGCGCTCATAATAGGTTCTATTTACAGGACGATAGATTTTAACGGGCAAAGTGTAACCATAA
>JAFVID010000016.1 GCA_017474205.1 Clostridia bacterium
GTGCATTTTTTCCTTTAGTTTAAGATATTTTGCTGCCTACAGATACCGAGTCATCCACAAAGATAACCTTGACCTTATCATCATCGGTGGCGGCAAGAATCATTCCCGCACTCTCTACTCCGCAAAGTACGGCGGGTTTAAGGTTGGCTACCAATATAATCTTTTTGCCGATAAGTTCATCGGGGGTGTAGTGAAGGGCTATTCCCGATGCAACGGTGCGGGGGGTATCGGTACCATCATCGAGGGTGAGTTTTAGAAGTTTTTTTGCCTTTTTAACGGGCTCGCAAGCGGTAATCTTTGCTACACGAAGTTCCACCTTTACGAAATCTTCAATGCCGATTTCGGGAAGAGTAACGATGTTCTTTTTATCCTCGTTTTCTTCTTTGGGTTTGTTGGCTTCTTGCTCTTTGGCAATTTCTTCTAAAACCTTTTCGGTTTCTAAACGTGCAAAAAGCGGTGTGGCTGTGCCTACGGAATACTCCTTAACTGCACCAAAGCAAAGGTCGGTATTTTCACAAGAAATTTGAGTTTTAATGCTATCACTGCTTTGGGGCATTATGGGGGTAAGCATTATGCTAAGCAAACGGATACCTTCAAGCAAATTGTAAAGCACGGTGTTAAGACGGCCTTTATTTGCTTCGTCTTTAGCCAATACCCAGGGGGTGGTTTCGTCAATATATTTATTGCAACGCTTTGCAAAACTCATAACAGCATCAACTGCGTCGGCGTTGTGATAAATGTCCATAAGATTCTTATATTTTTCAATGGCCTTGTTTGCTTCGGATATGAGTTCCTTATCGCATTCTTCTGTTCCTTCGCCAAAAGCAACCTTACCTTCAAAATACTTATTGGTCATCGCAACCGAACGGTTTACAAGGTTACCTAATGTGTTTGCAAGGTCGGTATTAAACTTGTTTATAAAACTTTCGTAGGTGAAGGTGCCATCCTGTGCAAAGGAAACTTCACTTAAAAGATAGTAACGTACCGCATCTATGCCAAAACGTTTTGCAAGGTCATCTGCATAAACAACGTTACCCTTTGATTTACTCATTTTATCTTCGCCCACAAGCACCCAAGGATGACCTAATACTTGCTTGGGTAAGGGTTCACCCAAAGCCATAAGAATAATGGGCCAATAAATAGTGTGGAAACGAACAATATCTTTACCGATAACGTGAAGGTCTGCGGGCCAAAGTTTGCGGTAAAGGTCGGAATTTTCCTCGGTATCGTAGCCGATACCCGTTATATAGTTAGAAAGGGCATCTATCCAAACGTAGATAACGTGTTTGTCGTCAAAACTTACGGGCACACCCCATTTGAAAGAACTTCTTGAAACGCACAAATCTGCAAGACCCGGTTTTAAGAAGTTGTTTATCATTTCGTTTTTACGGGATTCGGGCTTAATAAAATCGGGGTGTTGTTCATAATATTCAAGCAACTTATCTTGATATTTGCTAAGTTTCAAGAAATATGCTTCTTCTTTAGAGTCAATTACCTCTCTGCCACAGTCGGGACATTTTCCGTCTACCAACTGAGATTCGGTATAAAAAGATTCGCAGGGTACGCAATATTTGCCCTGATATTCACTCTTATAAATATCGCCCTGCTCGTAAAGTTTTTTGAAGATTTTTTGCACGGTTTTTTCGTGATAATCGTCTGTGGTACGGATAAATTTATCGTAATTGGTATTAAGACTATCCCATACGGATTTGATAACGGAAGCTGCATTATCAACGTATTCCTTAGGTGTGATACCTGCTGCATTTGCTTTTTCTTCGATTTTTTGTCCGTGCTCATCAGAGCCGGTCATAAGATAAACATCAAAGCCCATCATTTTTTTGTAACGGGCAATCATATCGGCCAAAACAATATCATAAGCGTTGCCTATGTGAGGTTTGCTTGAGGCATAAGCTATTGCGGTGGTAATGTAAAACTTTTTCTTTTCACACATATAAAGAAACTCCTTTCAAAGTTACAAAACAAAGTTATTTAATAATAAGTCCTTGAGATTGACGTTTACAAGACATCCATCCTGAGACATATATATAACCTGCATCTCGGGGGAAAATTCAATCAAAGATTGACGACATATTCCGCAAGGTGAACAGGGATTTTTGTCGGCTGAAATTGCGATTTTAGTGAATGTTTTACATCCTTCCGAAACCGCTTTTACAAGGGCTACTCTTTCGGCACATACCGTTGCACCAAAGGATGCATTTTCTACGTTTGTTCCGGTGAACACCTTACCATCTTCGCAAAGCAGAGCCGCTCCTACCCTAAAATTTGAATAGGGAGAATAGGAATACTCCTTTGCCTTTTCGGCAATTTCAAATAATTCTTTATCGGTCAAGTTGTCCACCTCCAAAACAAATAAAAAAGATACTCATATTATAATACACTTTTTTGCAAAAATAATCAAGCAAAAACGCTAAATATATGGGGATAAATAACAAATTGTTATCGCTGCAATTATATGTAGTACAAAAAACAAGGGCAGAGTTATCATAAACTTTTTCTTCTTCGTTTTGTGGCGGATAATTTTCATTGTAAGAAACATCACCCCTGCACCACCTAAAAAGCCCAACCACAAAAGGGTACTTTCTCTTATTCGCCTTTTATTATTTTTGGCCTTTAGTTTATCGGTTATGGTGGCTATAGCGGAAATAATAGAGATTATTATTGCATATATTATGATATATATTCCGTAGTCCATTATCTTCCTCCGAGGTGAGTATTATGTTTTTCCGCAGGACAACCCTCATAGCGGTGCTTGTCATCCTTGCAATTACTCTATCAGTTTTCTCAATAAAAAATAAGGAGCAACCTATCACTACACAAAGCACCCAAACCGATGCAAAATTTTTAGGCGTTTGGATAAACTACATCGAGTTTGCCCATATGATAGAAGACAAAAACGAAGAGCAGTACCAAGAACATATTTCGGGTGTTCTAAAAAGCATTAAAGATATGGGATTCAATACGGTGGTTTTACATATCCGCTCCCATTGTGATGCTTTTTATCGGTCAAATATTTTTCCTTATTCTTCTTTACTAAAGAGTGTTCCCACATTCGACCCTCTTGAAATATTTTTAGAGATTGCTCACGAGTTTAATTTATCGGTTCACGGATGGATAAACCCTTACAGGGTTGCAAAAGCGGGGACTAATATCACCTACTTAAGTGAGAAAAATCCTGCTCGATCACTCTATAATGAGGGGTGTGTTTCGATGCTTGATAGCGGGATGTATTTTATCCCTTCTGAAACAAAAGTGCAAAAACTAATTATCGACGGGGTTAGGGAGATAATCAAAACATATCCCATTGACGGAATACATTTTGACGATTATTTTTATCCTACCACAAGTGAATCTTTTGATAAAACAAGTTACGAAAATTACAAAAAATCGGCAGGACAAAACGCTCAAAGTTTAGGAGAATTTCGGCGGTCAAGCGTAAATAGTTTATTGTTTTCTGTTTACAGGACAATAAAACTACACAATGAAAACATTCTTTTCGGGGTTAGCCCCTCTGCCGACATTGAGAAAAATTACAGTACCCTTTATGCCGACGCATCCCACTGGATAAATGGGGGGTATGTGGATTACATTTGCCCTCAACTATATTTTGGGTTTGAATATCCTAAAGAAAAATTCAGGTTTCATAACCTTCTTACTGAATGGGAAAAACTATGCAACAACAAGGTTAATACCGTCATCGGTTTAGCCGCTTACAAATCGGGAGAGATGGATGCGGAAAGTGATGAATGGATAAAAAACAACGATATTTTATCCCGCCAATCAAGGTTAGTTTTAGAAAACAAAGACTTTTTCGGCATTTGTGTTTATAACTATTCCACCTTAATATCTGCAAAGGAGGAACAAGAAAAACTTTCAAAAATTATTTGTCGCACTCCATAATATTTACGAAATAATGGCGTTCTCTTGGGCCGTCAAATTCACAGAAAAAGAGGGCTTGGAAGGGGCCAAAGGAGGGCCATCCGTTTTCGATGGGAACAAACATTTCGCATCCCATCATGCTGGATTTAATATGGGCAAAGGAGTTGCCCTCGTTATGGGTATAATCTTCATAATTGGGGAAGGCACGTTCTAATCCTTTGAGCATATCATCTATCATTCGGCTATCGGTATTCTCGCTTATTGTAATAGCCGCTGTGGTATGAGGACAATAAATAAATGCTATACCGTTTTCTATATTACTGTCTAAAATGAAGTTGGTTACATCCTTGGTTATGTTATACATTCCCTGACGTTCAGTATTGAGTGTGAAATTTTTCATTTTTAACATAAGTTTTCCTCCCTATTTTTGATTATTTATCATTTTTTCGGCGGCTAAAAGGACACACATAGCTCCGCTGTGGAAATTGAGTCCACCCTGCATCCACACCGCAAAGGGTTCTCTTATTGGTGCATCTGCCGAGAGTTCTACCGATGCACCTAACGTGAAGGTTCCTGCCGCCATTATGACCTTACTGTCATACCCCGGCATATCCCACGCTTCGGGGGTTACAAAGGCATCCACGGGAGAACCGCTTTGTATTCCCTGACAAAAGGCGGTAAGGTTTTGTTCGTTTTCTAAAAGAAGTGCTTGAATAATATCCGCTCTCTCTTCATCGGAGGCAGGGGTAACGTTATATCCCAATTTTTCAAACAAACGGGATGCAAAGATAGCGGTTTTTACCGCCTCTCCTACCACGTGGGGTGCGTGGAAAACACCCATAAAGAGTTCTCTATTCATTCCCAAAGTCGCCCCTACCTCTTTGCCTGTGGCGGGAGTGGTAAGTCGATATGAACACATTTCTATAAGGTCTTTTCTACCTGCTATGTAACCACCGGTACGGGCAATTCCGCCACCGGGATTTTTAATGAGGGAACCTGCAATTATATCGGCACCTACTTCGGTGGGTTCTCTTTTTTCTACAAACTCACCGTAGCAATTATCTACCATTATTATGGTTTCGGGGGCGATGTTACGAACCACCGACACTATCTCCCCTATTTCATCCACCGACAAGGATTTGCGGAGAGTATATCCGCGGGAGCGTTGTATGTAAACCATTTTTACGCTGTCTTTTTTAAGGCGGTTTGCGATTTTCTCAAGATCTGGGAGTCCTTTATCATTAAGATCAACCTGGTCGTATTTGACACCGAATTCTTTAAGGGAACCGCAAGAATCGGTAATTCCGAAAATAGGATGGATGGTATCATAGGGAATACCCGTTACGCTGAGAACGGTATCTCCCGGGCGAAGTATGCCAAAAAGTGCTACCGATAAGGTATGGGTCCCCGATACAAAATTGTGGCGGATTAATGAATCCTCTGCTCCCATTATTTCGGCAAAGGTTTCTTCTAAAACCTCACGGCCTCTATCTCCATATCCGTATCCCGTGGAGGCGTTAAAGTGGTTTTCGGAAACCCCGTTATTTATAAACGCCTTTAAAACTTTGAGTTGATTATATTCGGTTATTTCATCCCTTTTTTCAAAGATGCTTTTAAGTTCATTTCGCACCTCATAATCGAGGGATTTAAGTCGGGGTGATATTTCAAAAAAATTCTGCATTTTTATGCTCCTATTGTTTTGCGATATTCTCTGCCATAGCCCTTACAAGTTTCGCGGTTTCGTTAAGGTCATCTGCCGAAATTACACAGTTGCCCGTGTGGAGATATCGACAAGGGATAGATACGGCGAGGGTGGGGCATCCATCGGCGGTAGAATGTACCGCACCTGCGTTATTACCCCCTGCTACCGCAGCTTTGGGCTGGATTTTGATGTTATTTTTCTCTGCAACATCAAAACTCATATTATATAATTCTCGATTATAGACGGTATGTCTATCCATAAATGATACAGCGGGACCATTATCTAATTTGCACACCTGCTTGTCCTCGGGGGTGTCGGCAATATCTGCCGCGGTGGTGGATTCCACCACGATAGCATAGTCGGGACGAACCTTATATGTGGCTACCTTTGCACCCGAAAGACCCGTTTCTTCGCCTACCGTAAAGGTGAAGGTGATATCGTAGGGAAGGTCATCTAAAATCATATCGAGAAGGATGGCACATCCTACCCTATCATCAAGGGCTTTTGCCTTAATTTTATTATTACCGAATTTCACGTAGTCGCTAATGAAGGTTGCCATATCACCGAGAGATACCATTTTTTCGGCATCCTCACGGGTGAATGCACCGATATCGATATACATTTCGGTAGTTTTGGGATATTCTTTATCCTTCCCCTTACTGAAATGGATGGGTGGGCAACCGATGATGCCCTCAATTCCGTTTAGGAATTTTACCCTTTTTCCAAACAGTGCCGAGGGGTCAATTCCGCCAACACAACCGAATTTTACAAATCCACTTGAAGTAATATAGGTAGCAATAATACCTACTTCGTCCATGTGGGCGTCGAGCATTACGGTTTTGTTGGTTTGGTTCTTACCTTTTTTACGGACAATAAGGTTTCCTAACTTGTCCACAGTATAATCGGCTTTGTTGCCGATTTTTTCGATTAAATATTCTCTAACCTTTTTTTCTCTTCCCGAGGGGGCGGAAATTTCGCAAAGGTCTTTTAAGAATTCTTGTATTCTGCTCATTTTAGTTTTCCTCCCCTTTACTCATAACGTATTCAAAAAGGAGTTTTGCAACGTCTTCTACATCATAGGGGCTTACCACCTCGACGGGGGTATGCATATTGCGAAGCGGAATAGATACAAGCCCTGAGGGGATACCGTTTTTACGGGTAAATATAACGTCTGCATTGGTGGAGGAACGTCCCGACATAACCTCGAGTTGATAGGGAATATCCTTTTTTTCTGCAATCTTTTTAAGATTATTTGTTATGGTTTCATCCAAAAGGGGCGACACACCTATCATAGGTCCACCGCACATTTTACCTGTTTTTTCTTCACTGATGGTGGGATAATCACCAAAACTTACATCCACAACCACCGCTTCATCGGGATATTTTTCGTTTGCACCCGTTGCGGCACCCATTCCGCCTACCTCTTCAAGTTGAGAGAGTTGAAAGATAACGTTACAGGGTAATTTTTTACCCTTTTGTTTTATCATATCTGCAACATAGATAAGGGCGGCTACTCCCGTGCGGTTATCGAGAGATTTTGACCCAATAAGGTCGTTGGCAAGGTGGGCAACGTCGGTTTGACGGAATGTTACCTTATCCCCTACCTTAACACGCATCATAGCATCCTTTTTATCAAAGCCGATATCAACAGCCATATCTTCTACGTCGGTTGCTACATTATCCCCCTTTGAAAGATGGGGAGGTGTGGTACAAAATACACCGTAAAGTGGCTTTGCACCCCACACCGTTACTTCACATCCTGCAAGGACACGGGGGTCAATGCTTCCGCAGGTAGATACCTTAAGAAATCCGTTGCTGTCGATAGATGTAACAACCATATGAATTTCATCAATGTGGGCATCAAGCATTACGGTATAGTCACTCTCGCCCTTCATTTCAAGACAAAGGTTACCGAGTTTTGAGGTGGTTACCTCACCGTATTCGCTTAATATATCCCTTGCAACACCACACACGTTATTGGGCGTAGCGTTGGCAAGTTTTATAATGATATCATCAATTTTCATAAAAAATTCACCTTACAATTCTTTTACCAAGGTTTTGAAATGCTCTCCTCGGAGCATAAAGTTTTTGTAGCGGTCGAAACTTGCACAGGCGGGACTTAAAGATACAAC
>JAFVID010000017.1 GCA_017474205.1 Clostridia bacterium
ACAAGGTCGCATTGGTTGAACAGATGGAAACCCCCGCCCAGGCCAAGGAACGTGGACATAAATTTATAGACCGTCAGGTTGTGCGTGTTTTGACACCTGCTTCAACTTCGGGAAGGACTTCGGGGGCAGGGGTATCGAAATCGAGGATGCTATCTACATCGATAGACTCGGTTTCTTTTTCTACTGCGTTTTCAAGAATTTCTTCATTATTCTTTTTCTTTGCCATTTTATTTTCTCCCTCTATTTTTTGTTTTCTTTAAGCATATTTATATAATTAGCAAAATCGTCATCATCTAAACCTTTAACCTTATCTTTGGTTTTGTTTTCGGTGAGCATTATATTTATGCAAAACTCACATTCTTCTAAGGTTATGGGGCGATGTTCCTCTTTTGCCATTATTTCGACTATTTTGCCTAACTCTTCATCGGTGAATTCACTATGAAGTAAGGATAGGTCAAATGGTTTTCCCTCGTTCTTGAACTTTATAAGGGTTTCATAAAGTTTTTTATTTATTGACACTACAAAAAGTTCGGGGCTGATTTTTTGTTGCACAATATTAAGTAATTTTGTGCTTTTAGTAAGAATTGAAAGTAATCCGTCTTCCGCATTGGCGGCTTTAGGATTTTTTCTTCGTTCCAAATCTAAGGGGCCGTTATTTACGGGGTTGATTATCTTTCTTATCTCATTTTTGGTTTGTTTAGTTAGTTCTCGTTTGGCGGATTTTGATGCTTCACTAAGTAAGGTCGCTTTTGATACGTTGTATTGTTCAGAAAGTCGTCCTGCATATATCTCACGTTCAATTTCGGATGATACGCTACCCAAAATTTTCGCCGCACTTTGAAGGAATTTAACCCTTCCGTCATCGGTGGAAATATCAAATTCTTGGGATGTTTTGAATAGTTTAAACTCAATATCGTTAACCGAGCCGTTTAATAATGCTTTGAATTTAACGTATCCGTCGGCGCCGTTATTCTTAATAAATTCATCGGGGTCTTTACTGCCTTCGGGAATTTGAACAACCCTTACCTTTACTCCTGCCTCGGCAAAGACACCCATTGCTCTGTCGGTTGCTTTTTGACCTGCGGCATCACCGTCGAGGGTAATTATGACCTCTTTGGTATATCTCGATAAAAGCCGTGCTTGTTCAATGGTTAGCGCCGTTCCGAGAGGTGCTACTGCATTTTGGAATCCTGCCTGATGCAAAGAGATAACATCCATATATCCCTCGCAAAGAATAATGGATTCTTCACAAAAATTCTTTGCAAAGTTAAGGGCATATACATTATGACTCTTTTTATATACGGGGGTATCGGATGTGTTAATATATTTGGCGCTTTCCCTTGTATCCCAGGGTGTTTTTCTACCGCCAAAGGCGATAACGTTTCCTCGCACATCTAAAATGGGAAACATTATTCTATCGCGGAATCGGTCATAAAGTCCTCCGCTTTTGCCCTTACCTGCTACGTTTGCAAGAAGGATATCGGCATCGCTAAATCCCTTTGATTTAAGGTGTATTAGCAAACTATCCCAACTATCAGGGGCATATCCTAATCCAAAATGACGGATGGTTTTATCGTTAAGCCCTCTACCATGGAAGTATTCCATAGCCCTTTTGCCTCGTTCATCCTCGGTTAAAACACTATGAAAAAACTTTGCGGTTTCTCGGTTGATGGCATAGATAGTATTCTTGGTTTTGGTGAAGTTGTCTTCTAATCCCTCGGTGGGCATCTCCATTCCCGAACGCTCGGCAAGAAATTTTACCGCATCCATATAGTCGAGATTTTCTATAAGGCGGATGAATCGAATTACGTCGCCCCCCGTTCCGCAACCAAAACAATAAAATGAGGCACTGTCGGGATAAACCGTAAATGAAGGGGTCTTTTCGCCGTGGAATGGACAAAGACCTTTTAGTATTCTTCCGCTTCTTTTCAAGGTAACGTAGGATGAAATCACCGATTCAATATCGTTTCGGGATTTCAGTTCCAATAGAAAATTGTCGCTTAGCCTCATACTTCCTCCTGTTTTATTTCCACGAGTAGGGAACAAAAAGTCCGTTGAATACCTGCACCGCATAACGGTCGGTCATTCCTGCAATATAGTCGCACACTACTCGTTCTGTGCCGTGTTTTTCTAACATATTCTTAAACTCTTCGGGCAATTTATCGGGATTTTCGGTAAAATACTGATAAAGTCTTTCTACAAGTTCAACCGCCTTGCCCTCTTCCCCCTTAGCAACGGGGTTACGATAGACTCGCTCGAACATAAAATCGTGAAGTTTATTGAAGGCGGTATAGGTTTCACTATCCATTGAAATTTGCTCTTTACTATTATTTACTACCGAAGTAATCATATTGTTTATTCTAATACTTCTACGATTACCTAAAACATCGGTGATTTCGGTGGGGATATCGCTTTCTAACATTACTCCACCGCGAACAGCGTCATCAATATCGTGATTTATGTAGGCAATTTTGTCGGCAATACGCACCGCCTGTCCTTCTAAAGTGGAGGATTGTTCTCCGCAGGTGTGTCGCATAATACCCTCTCTAACCTCGGCGGTGAGATTAAGACCTTTACCATCCTTTTCAAGATATTCCACAACACGGACACTTTGTTCATAGTGGCGGAATCCTAAGGGGCAACAATTATTGAGTGCCCTCTCCCCTGCATGACCAAAGGGGGTATGACCTAAATCGTGTCCTAAAGCGATTGCCTCAGTTAAATCTTCATTAAGGGATAAGCATCTTGCTATTGTACGGGCAATTTGTGATACCTCTAACGTATGGGTAAGGCGGGTGCGATAATGGTCACCTTCGGGGGACAAAAACACCTGGGTTTTGTGTTTAAGACGACGGAAGGCATTGCAATGGATAATTCTATCTCTATCCCTTTGGAAACAGGTTCTGAATGGGTCGTTTTCTTCTTCTGCCGCTCTGCCTTTAGAATCGATACTCTTTTTGGCATAGGGGGATAAAAACTCATCCTCAAATTTTTCGGTTTTCAAACGAATAATATCCTGCATTTACCTCACCTCATTATATAACAATATCATTCAAAAAAAATCGCACTAAATATTATATACGCGATTTTTCTTCCAAAAACTCTTTTTTTCTTAAAATTTTTGAGAAAAATATCCCGCGATAGAAAAATCACGGGATATTTTTGGAAATTTTAGAATTTTGATGTAACATCTTCAAGCCATTTATTAGCTTTAAGTTTTGCAGTTTGTTCGTCGGGTTCAATAGCGGTAATATAGATTTTGATTTTAGGTTCGGTGCCTGAAGGACGAATAATGAGTTTATCTCCATCATTTGAAAGAACGTAAGAAAGTACGTTGGATTTAGGTAAGGTAATTTCTTTTTCTTCGCCTGTTAGATTATTTGTTTCCACCGAGGTTTTATAATCAAGACGTGAAACAACGGTATCTCCACCAATTTGTGCAGGGGGGGCTTGGCGGAAACTTTCCATAATATTTGCCATTTTTTCCATTCCTGCGGCACCCTCAAAGGTGAAACTCTTTTGAAGACAATATACCATTCCGTGTTCTTCGTAAAGGGACTTTAGGACATCCAACAACGTTTTGCTTTGTTCTTTATAGAATGCAGCCATTTCGCAAATGAGCATAGATGCAATTACTGCGTCTTTATCTCTTACGTATCCGCCTGCCATATATCCATAACTTTCTTCAAAACCAAATACAAAGCGGTTCTCTTGCCCCACCTTTTCAAGAAGGGCAATTTGTTCACCAATATATTTGAAACCGGTGAATACATCCCTCATTTCGCAACCGTATTTTGCGGCAATTTTTGCGGCAAGTTCGGTGGTTACAATAGTTTTGACCGCTACGGGATTTTGAGGAAGCGTTCCGTTTGCTTTTCTTCCCGAAAGGACATAGTCAACGAGGAGGGCACCTACTTCGTTGCCTGTCATAAGGGTATATCCATCGTTAGATTTAACCGCAATACCCACTCTATCGCAGTCGGGGTCGGTGGCAAGAAGGATATCGGCATCCACATTTTTTGAAAGTTCAAGGGCTTTTCCAAATGCTTCTTTAATTTCGGGGTTAGGATAGGGTGCGGTGGGGAAATTTCCGTCGGGATATTCCTGCTCGGGAACGACGGTAACATTCTTTATACCGATTCTATCTAAAATAGTTCTTACGGGTTTATTTCCTGTGCCGTTCAAAGGAGTATATATCACACTCAAATCACATTTAACGGGATTTACCGAGTGGGAATAAACGGTATCTAAAAATCGGTTAATAATATCATCAGATATATATTCGATTTGACCATTTGCAAGGGCATCTTCAAAATTCACACATTTAGCGCCGCCAAACATATCTACTTTTTTTATGAATTCAAACACCTTGGCACTATTATCTACACTTAACTGACATCCGTCGCTACCGTATGCTTTATATCCGTTATATTTTGCGGGATTGTGACTTGCGGTAATAACAATTCCCGACGTGCATTTAAGTTGACGCACCGCAAAAGAAAGCATCGGGGTGGGCATAAGTTCACTATAAATGTAAACCTTAATACCGTTTGCGGCAAGGACAGATGCTGCCTCTTTTGCAAAAACATCCGATTTAATACGGCTATCGTAAGCGATTGCAACGCTGTTGCCCTTGACAGAAAGAACATAATCAGCAAGACCTTGGGTTGCCTTTCTTACGGTATATACGTTCATTCGGTTTGTACCTGCACCGATTACTCCGCGAAGTCCTGCAGTACCAAATTCGAGTTCACGATAAAAACGATCGAAGATTTCATCATCGTTACCTTCAATCTCATTCAATTCATTTATAAGGTCGACATCATCGGTAGCATTATTTCGCCAAATATCATAAAGGGATTTTACATTCATTTGAAAAACTCCTTATTCTATATTATCTTCTATATTGGAAACGGTTGCCTCTTCTACGGATTCTTCCTCTTTTACTTTTTCACCACGATAGGACTTATACTGCTTTACGGATTCTGCACCCGCTTTGAATTCACCGGGGGAAAGTAAAGCATAAAATCCTGCAAGAGAAAAAATGGAAATTAAAAAATACACAATCAAATTGATGTTTTGTAAAAAGTTTTGGAAGATAAGTTTAAGTACAACTAAAAACAAGAAAATAAACAATCCGACAATTGCACCTTTAATAGTTTCGCTGAGTGTATATCTCCCCAATCCTTTTTCAAGAATCGGTTGCCATTTAAGAATTTCGGGGACTTCATACTTACCCATTTTCCAAGGCATACCATCCTTAACCGATACCTCATTCACAAAACAATCATAGATATATTGGTCGTCTTCCTTAACGATGGTAACAATAACCTTGGCGCCATCTTGTTCAAAGTGAAGGGCAGCTCCTGAGGGTAATTTTTGAGATTTAACCTCTACCGTTTTTTCATCAACCCTAATACGGGCCTCTGATAATTCTTCTTTATGTCTTATTCTTATATTTTTTATTTCTTCGTTGATAGTTATACTAACTGCACACTCTATCGTTTTGTTTTGAGTATCCATATTATTCCCTACCTTAACACATATATTTTATATTATATCAATTTTTATTGCGAATTTCAAGGAATTTATAACAATTACCTTTTCATTTGTCTTCTCATACGGTTTAGGTGGCGTTCAAAATTACCGCTACTAATAAATTCTGCCAAGATGTATTGATCCATTACAGGCACCGAACAAGAAAAATTACCCATTACCTGCTCGTATTTTTCCATAAGTATTTCGGGTAAAATCATATATCCCATACGCATTGCGGGGGAAAGTGATTTCGAAAAGGTATTGATATATATTACCGACTGATTGGTGTCGAGGGCATAAAGAGAGTCTATTGGATGCCCGGGTATAAAAAACTCGCTGTTAAAATCATCCTCAATAATATAACTTCTCTTTTTATTTGCCCACTTAAGATATTTCCACCTTTTACTTGCCGACGTAGTTACACCTGTGGGATAACTTTGAAAGGGGGTTACATGCAAAACATCAAACTCACTGCTTAGCATTTCGCTTTTAATGCCGTCATTCCCCATTTTAAGGGGACAAATTTTTACGCCCATTCCATTGTATACCGATGGGATTTGTTCATAGCACGGGTCTTCTATTCCGTAAATTTTATCTCGTCCTAAAACCTTAACTGCCGTTTCGTAAAGTTGCTCTGCACCTGAGCCGATAATTATTCTTTGGGGTGGGGCTACCATTCCGCGATATCTTAAAAGATAATCGGCAATAGCATTACGAAGTACTTCGCATCCTTTACCCGGGGCTTTGGCAAAAAGAAGATTACCCTTTTCACTTATTACCTTTCGTACGGTTTTGAACCATACCGAATATTCAAAATCGGGTGTTTTGAAATCGCTGGGCTCATTTAAATATTCAATATGGTTAGATCCTGTTTTTTCGGTTTTTATGACATCTATTTCACAGACGAAATATCCCTTACGTTCCTTTGGAATAATGTATCCCTCATCTTCAAGCATTTCGTACGCCTTTTGCACAGTGATTATACTGTATCCGCTACGGTCTGCCATAACCCTTTTGGATGGGAGTTTTTCCTCCGCTTTATATTGCCCTGATAATATTTTGTTTTTTATTTCATTATAAAGATTGTAATATTTTTTCATATCTGGTTATATAAAATTATCCTTTTTTGATTATTTATTTAATACCACATTTGGTATTATAATACAGTCAAAACAATTTGTAAAGAGGGTTTTATTTATGGCTTATCCTAAAATTTTAACTATTCAAGATATTTCTTGTGTTGGTCAATGTTCGCTTACCGTGGCTTTGCCCGTTATTTCTGCTTGTGGAATTGAGACCTGTATTCTTCCTTCGGCGGTACTTTCTACCCACACCGGCGGTTTTGAGGGTTTCACCTTCCGCGACCTTACCGAAGATATGCCCTCTATAAATGCCCATTGGCAAAAGGAAGGTATTGCTTTTGACGGTATTTACACAGGATATCTTGGCAGTACCAAGCAAATAGATTACGTTAAAGATATTATTGCTACCGTTAAAAAGGCAGATGCTCCCGTCATTGTTGACCCCGCAATGGCTGACCACGGCAAACTTTATTTTGGTTTTGATGATGAATTTGTTTCGGCGATGAAACAACTTTGTGGTGAGGCGGATTATATTCTCCCCAACATTACCGAGGCCTGTTTCTTAACCGACATTCCTTACACCGAGGAATATGACCGCGAGTTTATTGATAATATTCTTGCGAAACTTATTGAATTAGGTTGCAAAAACGTTATTCTCACAGGTATTTCTTACAAAGAGGGTACAACGGGAATTGTTGTTTTTGAAAATGGAGAATATTCATACTATGAACACGCTTTTCTCCCCAACAGTTGCCACGGCACGGGTGATATTTATGCCTCCGCTTTTGTTGGTGGACTTATTAGAGGTAAGAGTGCATTTGATTCGGCATCCCTTGCCGCCGACTATGTTGTTGAGTGCATAAAGGCAACCGCCGAGGAAGAAAATCATTGGTACGGTGCAAAATTTGAACCTGTTCTTCCCTACCTTATTGAGAGAATAAATAAATAAATTCGTAATAAAACTAACGCCTTGAGGATTTATCCCCAAGGCGTTTTATTTTGATATTTTGTTTTAACTATTGAGCACCCGTGAGGCAATGGTTTTGGCAATGCCCGCTCCCATTCCTCCGTTTTCTACAATTACAACGAAGGCGTAGGGTTTACTTTCATTTCGACAAAAACCAACAAACCAAGAGTGGGGTCTTTTATCCTCACCCACTTCGGCAGTACCCGTTTTACCACAGGTTTCTAATCCACTAAAACCGCTATCGGAATAATAATCGGTTACTACTTTTCGCATCATATCGCTTAAAGTTTTAGCATCCTCTTTGGCTATGAGTCGTTTATCGGAACCGCCTTCTTTTTTTAGCGTAGTTCCCTTTGGAGTGGATACTTTTTTGACCAAAACAGGTTCTTTAAGCACTCCGTCGTTGGCTATTGCCGACATTACGGTAAGATAGTGGAAGGGGTTTATTAGGTCATCGTGTTGACCCATACTTGCCCAACCTAAGTCGATATCCTTGATATTTGTGAGATTTACAATACTCTTGGCACAGGTTATTTTACCAAGATTAACCTTCTTATTAAATCCCAAACCCTCGGCAGTTCTAAGCAGAGTATTTCCGCCCAATTTCACACCAATTTGGGCAAAGGTGGAATTGCAAGAATGGGTTAGTCCGCTTTGCATAGTTTCGGACCCGTGATTACCCATACAAGACACCCATTCGCCACCAATAGTCACACCATTTTTGCAGGTATATTTATCATCTAAATTAGAAAAATTTTCTATTCCCGAGAGGGCAGTTACCACCTTGAAGGTAGAACCCGGAGCATACTGTCCAGACAAAAGTCGATTAACATACACACCGTTTTCGGCGTCTTTATCTGCTTGATCGGTATAATAAGGATCGAAGGTGGGGGTGCTTACCATACAAAGAATTTCTCCCGTTTTCCAATTCATAACACCTACCGTGCCTTTATAACCTCCGAGAGCTTTATATGCTGTAGTGCACATATCGGTATCTATGGTAAGGGTAATATCGTTTCCACTATTATCGGAGTCATACACTCCGTCAACGAAGTTGTATCCTGTAAGTTCATTAAAATAGACCGAATGAACACCCGTTGCTACGTTACCCTCTAAATCTCCTACTGTATGAACGGTAGCTCTACGAATAGTTTCGGAAGAATTAAATTCTCTTTTGCCGTTTATCGTTTGTGCAAGGATGTTGCCATCGCGGTCTAATATTTTCCCTGCACGATATAAATCCCCTTGGTTAAAAAGATGAGGATTGGTGGGATAGGAAGCGTATCTTTCTGAATGGATAGCAAGTTTTCCGTAATGGAATAAAATTGTTAAGGTAAATATCGTTGATAAAAGGGTTACAAAAAGCGAACGAAAAGAGGTCATTTTCAATAGTAACGCCTCCTTATGGTTTCGGGTAGTTTTGACTCTACCTCGGCGGCTTTGAAGAATGCTAAAATGCAAAGTCCTGAGATTATACTCGTACCACCGTTACTTACAAAGGGAATGGTTACACCTGTTAGGGGTAAAATATCCACCGAGCCAAAAATATTTAATGCTGTTTGGAAAAGCAACATTCCTGCGGCGGCACAGGCAGTCCCTGCATAATAGGAAGAACGGCATCTTTTAGATACATCCACCGCATAAACGGCAAAAAGAACAAAACACATTGCCATTGCAAAGGATATTATTCCGCCAAATTCTTCACTTACTATGCCAAACACAAGGTCGGTATCGGCAGCGGTTATGTTTTTTAGATATCCATTCCCTGCACCTACACCGAAGAGCCCTCCCGATGCACAGGCAATAATGGTTCGTGTTTGTTGATATCCTAAACTATCGGCATATTGCCAAACCTTTGTCCACGCGGCAAATCGGTCTGCTACGTAGGGTAAAAACGTGATAACACCCACCGCCGAAACTGCAGCAAGGCCTGTTATTCCTCCTGTTATCCACAAAGGAGCGTGGCGCATCATAAGCAAAACTACCATTGTTACAAAGAATATTGCTACTGCGCCAAAGTCTCTCATTATTGCGATGGTACCCATACAAAGGGCTGAAAACACAAGGAAAATAAATATTCCCATTTTACTGAGTTCTTTTTTAGATAATACAACACCGCCAAAAAAGATATATGCTACCTTAACAACCTCTGAAGGTTGAAAGGAAACGAATCCTAAATCTAACCAATTTCGAGAGCCGTATACCGTAGTACCGAATATTAAGTTAACACCCAATAATCCTAAGGCAATTACCGCAACTACATATCTTAAGGCGGTTACTGCCGACAATCCCGAAAGAATACTGCGAAGAATAAACGCTCCTACAATACCTACACCAATACAAACAAGTTGTTTAACATATTCTTCGGGGGTGCAACTGTAACATATTGTAAGCCCCAGCGATAATAAAAACGCAGTGGGGATTTCTATAAACATCTTTGCGTGGCCGTTTTTCACACGAAGGACAATGTAATATATCCATTCAATAAGTATCATTCCACCTATAGACGCAGGGAAAATATATCCACTTTCCATATTGGGGCTTAAATACACCTGACCGCAAAGCAAAACTTGAAACAAGGTAAAAATGAGAAGCATAAATCCTGTACCTTTACACACTTTACAGGGTTCATCTTCCTCTTCAGGTAAGCAAAGGCGATACATTTCTTTATTGAAGGTGATAAAATCCCCCACCGAAATTGGTGTTTTATCGTAAATGGGTTCATCGTTCACAGCCACCTTACCATTTAACGGCTCAACAAAAAAGCCATCTTTTTCTAAGGTGATAAGAGCATGACATTTATGGGGTGATTTTTCTAATCTTACCTCGCATCTATGGGATTTTCCCACAAGGGATTCCCTTGAAAATATCTCGCCATAATTTTCACCAAATTCGGGTTGCATAAAGGCGAGGGCTTCATTTTTTCTTTTGCTTTTCTTAAAAATAATTATCCATAAAAAAAGCAGTGATGCAATAAGTATCGGCATTGCTATACGGGAAATTCCCAAATAAAGCGTATATACCGTTGACATATCATCACCGCCTTTAATTTTTTATTGTAATTTAATCTTTATACATATTGTAAAGGGTTTCTACCCTTTGTTTTACCATTTGGCGAAGTTTTATTGGGGCTACAACCTCCATTGAATCACCAAATTTCAACACATCAGATACAAGTCCTTCGCTTATTGCAGCACTGAATTTAAAGGATAATTTTCCATCGGAACGAAGTCGCCATTTAACGTCTTCACCAAAAATATCCATTACTTGCTCTACCTTATCGGAGGAACATACCATTTCAACCGATGCCGTTTCGCCTCCATAAACATTAAATAAGCGATTGGCATAATCGGCTACATCGAAAAATGCTTTGTACTGCGAAACTTCGCTGAAATGTCGGGATTTTTCATTTACTTCCTCGACGTTTTTCATTCTATCAAGGCGAAGGTGCATAAGATTATCGTACTTTTGGTTATTACCGATTACATAGTATCGGTCATCCGACCACAAAAGAGCATAGGGACTTATTACAAAGGTTTTAACCGCAAAATCAATTCTACCATCTACGGTTAAATCTCTTCTTCTATATTTAAATGTAATCTTTTTACCATTAACAATGGCTCTATGTATTACATCTATATTATAGTATATTTCTTCGTTACTTTGCTTGTTACGGTTATCGATATAAACCTGTGAAGCGAGTTCCGATGCCTGATGCTCACTGGTAAGATTTTCTATTTTTTTAATAAGTTCTCGGGTCTTCTTAGGAGTGATAAAGGATGCAGATTGTACTGCGTCCATTAAAAGACGCACCTCTGCCAACTGATATTCTCTATCGGCTAAATAATATCCCCTACCTGCGAAACTATTTTTCTCAATATCCATTCCAAATTCCATAAGATATGAAATATCGGAATAAATAGATTTTCTTTCGCATTCGATTCCCCGATTATTTAATTCTTTTATAAGTTGCTCTGCCGTTAAGGGATGCTCCTCATCGGTCTTTTGAAGAAATATCTCGGCAAGGTGGAGCAACTTGGATTTTTGTTGTTTATTACCCGCCATAAATACTCCTTAGAATCTTATAAAGATTTTTTGAATGCTTCTACAACCTCATTAATTTCTTCCTCGGTAAGGTAAGGGTGCATAGGAAGGGACATAACAGTTTTGCTGTAGAGTTCACTCTTTTCACAACCACAGTTCACACAGGGATTAACCTTAAATGCGGTTTGTTCGTGCATGGGAGTAGGATAATAAATCATAGTGGGAATTCCAAGTTCCTTCATTCCTGCCATTACCTTTGCTCGTTTTTCGGCAGAATCAAGGCGAATGGTGTATTGTGCCCAGGATGAAGTAGCATTTTCTGCTACAACGGGGGTTTCTACAAGACCCTTAAGTTTTTCGTTGTAAAGGTCGGCTGCCCATTGACGTTTAATAAGTTCATCGTCAAAGATATCTAACTTACAGTTAAGTACGGGGGTTTGGATGGTATCGAGTCGAGCATTAAGACCGATTGTAACGTTATCGTACTTATCTTTAGGATTGCTTCCATGAACTCTGATTGAACGGAGTTTGATAGCAAGTTCTTCATCATCGGTAAAGATAGCACCGCCATCGCCATAGCATCCCAAAGGTTTTGCAGGGAAGAATGAAGTAGTGGAAACATCACCAAAAGAACATGCTTTTTTACCATTAAGGGTACCGCCGAAACCTTGTGCACCGTCTTCGATTACGATGAGATTATATTCCTTTGCTACTTCGCAAATAAGATCGAAACGGGCAGGTTGTCCAAAAAGGTCAACCGCGATAATTGCTTTGGGTTTAAGTTTTCCCTCGGCAACAACTGCTTTAATTGCATTTTTAAGGGATTCAACATCCATATTGTAGGTTTCATCAACGTCTACAAATACGGGGGTTGCTTTTTGAAGTGAGATAACCTCTGCGGAGGCAAAGAAGGTGAATGAGGGTACAAATACTGCATCCCCTTCTCCAATGCCGTATGCCATAAGGGGCATAGTCAATGCATCGGTACCATTTGAGCAGGTAACACAATATTTTCTGCCAACATATTCAGCAAGTCGGGCTTCTAAATCGAGGATTCTTTTACCCATTATGTAGGTGCCTTCTGATATAGTCTTAATCATTTCGGCATCTAATTTATCTTTAATTCTTTCATATTGTGCTTTAAGATTTATAAATTGCATAATCTTTTCCTCCTATTTCTTTACCACACAGGCAACGGTTTTGGCGAGAATTTTAACATCCTCCCAAATGGAAAGTTTTCTTGTGTATTCAAGGTTTATTGCCATTTTGTCGGGCAAAATGGTTTCGATATAATACTTTTCGGGGTCCTCTTTGCCTGAGAGCATTTCGTTTTCGTAACGATAAGCAAGACTTGCTGCACCGGTAGCACCGGGGCGAAGAAGCAAGGTGGCCATCATTTCATCACTGTATTCATTGACGTATTTTCTAACCTCAGGACGTGTGCCAACCAAGGTCATATCCCCTTTAAGGATGTTGAACATTTGAGGAAATTCGTCAATTCGGGTAGTTCTTAAAAATTTACCAACCTTAGTAATGCGAGGGTCATCCTCACCTACGGTGATTTGAGCACCGATTTTATCGGCATTAACCACCATTGTACGAAATTTAAAGATGGAAAACTCTTTGCCAAATCTACCTACACGGCGTTGAAGATAAAAAACAGGACCTTTTGAGCCGACTGCCACCGCTATTGTTGCTCCTAAAAGTATGGGAGACAAAATTAATATCACGATAGAGGCAATTATGATATCCATCATTCTCTTTACAAAGAGGGTGAATTTCTTTTTTGTTAAACTGTCAAAATATGGCTTTACCGCCTCATTTTGCATATTTTCGGGCAATTTCTGCCACTGCTTCACTGACATAAATAACATCTTCCTCGCTCATTGAAGGATATAAAGGAATGGAGATTATTTCATCGAAAAATGCTTCGGCGTTAGGATAATCTCCCTCTTTTGTGCCAAAGTTTTCTTGGTAGAAAGGATGATAATGCACTGGAATATAGTGTACGCTAATACCTACGTTATATTCATCTCTAAGAATTTCAATAAATTCATCACGGTCGATGGTGAATTTATTTTTTCTTACCTTAATCATATATAAATGCCATGCATTTCTACCCCATGTAGAATCGGGGAGATAATCAATGCCATCAATTTTATCAAAAGCATCATTATATATTTTAGCGTATTTTTCACGGGTATCTTGCATTGATTGCATCTTTTTAAGTTGGGCAAGTCCGAGTGCTGCGGCAGGGTCAGTAAGATTGTATTTGAATCCTGCTTCCACCACGTCGTATCTCCAAGAACCACCCTTGGCAAATCTATTCCAAGCATTTTTGCTCATACCGTGAAGTGCCAAAACAGTTGCTTTTTTATAAAGTTCTTCGTTATTTGTGGTAATCATTCCGCCTTCGCCCGTTGCCAAGTTTTTGGTGGCATAGAAACTGAAGGAGCAAAGATTATCACTATCACCTACCATTTTACCATTGGCATAGGTTGTATAAACTGCGTGGGCGCAATCTTCCATTACAAACAAACCGTGTTTCTTTGCAATAGCGTTAATACGATCCATATCGCAAGCTCTACCTGCATAATGAACAGGAACTATACCCTTGGTTTTAGGGGTGATTTTCTTTTCAATTTCATCAGGATCAATAAGACCTGTTTCGGGGTCAACGTCGACAAATACAGGAGTACCGCCACAATGAACAATGGTGTTTGCGGTGGCGCAGAAGGTCATTGGGGTTGTGATAACCTCATCGCCCTCACCTACTCCAAGCACTTTAAGTCCCAAATGAAGTCCTGCAGTACAGGAGTTAAGGGCTACACCGTATTTTACACCAACATACTCACAAAATTGCTTTTCGAATTCTGCAACCTTGGGGCCTCTTGACCACCAGTTGGTGGTTATTGCCTCTTTTATTCCGTTTAATTCGTTCTCATCATAGCAGGGCAAACAGTATGCCAAGAAATCTTTTCTCTTTTCCATACTTTATAACAACTCCTTACTGCTTAGGTTTATTCTCGCATTCGTTCATAGCGTCTATAAATCTTTGTGCGAGAGTGGTGTATTGATGATTATTCAGAACGTATTCTTTGCCTTTTGCTCCCATTTCGACAAGTTCTTCTGCCGATTTATTCATAAGAACATCTACCGCATCGGCTATGGCTTTGGCATTCTCTGCCTCTACTGCAATAGCGCAGTCGGCTTGTTCCATTGGAGTTTTGGGAGAGTCAACTCCGTTTATGATAGGTTTGGATGCCAGCATATAATCGAACATTTTATTCATCCCAACACCATAACGGTAAAGGGGTGATTTTTTTGCGCCGATATAGAGGCAATCACTATAACTCAAAAGTGCGGGGATTTGGTTCTTTTCTACAGGATCCATAAACATTATATTCTTGTATCCTGCAGTTTCCGCATCTTTCATAAGTTTTTCTTTTTCGTTACCCTTACCTACAAGCACTAAAACTGCATTATCGTTAAGATATTTTGCACTGTGAATAAAACAGTCAAGGGCATTAGAAAGGGCGTGGCCACCTGCGTAAAGGACAATGAATTTGCCTTCATCTTTTAATCCTTTAAGTAACGACGCGTGGGTTTCGTTCAAGGGGGCATCGGGGGTATCGTCAATAACGACACCATTAGGGACGTGACAAAAATACACGTCGTTAAATCCTCGTTCTTTAATATGAACGTCGGCAGAAGGAAGAATGGAAATAACTCCATCACAATTTTTATAACAAAAATCCTCTGCTCTTTGAACATACTTAATAAGAGGATTACTCTCGGTAACAATCGAGGACATTTCGATTAATGACATAGGCCACAAATCGTGGATTTCGTAGAAAAGTTTTGCTCCGCTAAGCTTAGCTATCTCATAAGAAGGATACACGTCCATTGGATAGGTTGACGAATTGATAACAACGTCGGGTTTGTATGTATCTACAAGATATTTTGCATTCTTCTTAACCTTCTTCATAAAGGTAAGAATGTTTTTAACCCTGCCAAGACGATTACCTTTGTATGAGTTGGTTTTAACCCACACAAAACGTACACCTTCGGATATTTCTTCGGTAAAATCCTTTTCTACCACAGGATTTTTCTTTCTTAAATGGGAAAACGTTGCTCCGACAATGATAACGTCGTGCCCCATTTTTGCCCATTCCCTTGCCATATAGTAGGGGCGAAATTCCATACCGTATTCATCTGAACCGGCATAGTGCTCAATGTAGAGAATATTCATTAGAATCTGCCTGTAAAGTCAAGGGTGGATACATCTTCAAGGGGAAGTTTAACAGGTCTTCCCTCTGCGGCGGATTTATAGATAGCAAGTACCATTTCGAGGGCACGTCTACCGGAATGACCGTCAACATAGGGTGCTCTTTTATTTTTGATAGCATCGAGAACATCGGTATAAAGAGGAGTATGACCAAAGCCATAAACGTTGGGAGGGTTGTCTCCATATTGTTCTTTAACTGCTTCGGGATCATCTTTGCCATCGGCAAATTTCCACTCTTCGATAAGGTTTACAGACTTACCGCCTGCTTTAACAGTACCTTCGCTACCAAAGATATATAAAGTTTCTTCAAGGTTTTCGGGATAGATATTGGTGGTACCTTCAATGATACCGTAAGAACCGTTTGCAAATTTAACTACTGCGATGCCAAGGTCTTCTGCTTCGATATAGTCGTGAACAAGGCGGTCGGTATAGGCACAAACCTCTACAACCTCATTACCCATCATCCAGCGGAGAAGGTCGATATTATGGATACATTGGTTCATAAGTGCGCCACCATCTTGAGCCCAAGTACCTCTCCAGGGGGCTTGGTCATAGTAGTTTTTATTTCTTGCCCAACGGATATGTGCTGCACCGTGGAGAATCTTACCAAAACGGTCGTTTTCTACGGCTTCACGAATCTTTTGAACCGATTTGTTAAAGCGGTTTTGATGACAAGCACAAAGCACTGTACCCTTCTTTTCGGCAGCGGCAATCATAGCATCTGCATCTTTAAGAGAAAGGGCAATGGGCTTTTCAATGATAAGGTTACATCCTGCTTCGATACAATCCATAGCGATAGGAGCATGATATCCACTCTCGGTTGCTATTGCACAAAGTTCAGGTTGTTTTTCTTTAAGCATTACCTTGTAGTCGGTATAACGGGCGATGGAGGAGGTATCTTCAATTTGAGAAAGTACCTTTTCCATATTTTCGGGAATAGGATCACATACTGCAACGATTTCTAAATTTTCACAATTGTTTACTGCAGCGGCAATATGATTGGGGGCAATTCGGCCACAACCGATTAACGCATACTTAATTTTACTCATATCTATCACTTTACCTTTCGAGATTTTCTGAATAGACTTTTTTACTGATTTTCCAAGAGTTGTTCTTCATCAACATCCTTAAAATATCTTGCGGGATTTCCCATAACAATAGTGCGGGGGGCAACATCCTTTGTTACAACACTTCCTGCTGCAACAAAACCATCTTCACCGATTACCTTACCGGGAAGAATGGTGGAACCTGCGCCGATTCTACCGCCGTTCTTAACCGTAACGCCCTTGAACTGATCAAAGCGTTTCTTTGTTCTTCCGGCGAAATTATCATTAGAAGTAACGGTGCAGGGACCGATGAAACAATAATCCCCGATTTCTGAATAGGCGGTGATATAAACATTGGTTTGGATTTTGCATTTTGTACCAACAGTGGTATCACACTCTATAGTAGCACTTCTGCCGATAATGGTAAAATCACCGATGGATACACGTTCTCTAACGGTACCGAGGTCGGCAATAAGAACCTTATCGCCAATAGAACATCCACGATAAATAACTGCGGAAGTGCCGATTATTACTCCACTGCCAATGGTACAGGCGGGAAGTTCACATTCTTTTGTAACTGCGGAATTTGCCGCCTTCATGGGAAGTTTGCCGATAACTGCATAATCATCAATTCGCACATTATCGCCGATAACGGTGTCATCATGAATGACAACACCGTATCCGATTTCGCAGTTCTCCCCTATTTTAACATTTTCGCCGATAATGGCGTTGGGAAATCTGTTTTTCATATCAAATTATAACCTTTCAAGATTGTCGGCATCGATACCTTTGGTAAGGTTACGGGTATCGAATACCAAGGGAGATTTTTCTACAATGAAGTTTGCATCATAGCAGGAGTGATTTGTTGCAATAACAACGATGTCACAATCTGCGAGGGTTTCTGCAGTAATTTCGGTTGATTTAAGGGTTACACCGCCACGTTTGAATTCGGGGATAAAGGGATCGTTGTAGATAAGTTCACAACCTGCTTCGCGGAAAAGGTCAGTAAGAAGGAGGGAGGGTGACTCACGCATATCGTCAATGTCGGGTTTGTAAGCAAGACCTAACATAAATACCTTAGAGCCGTTAAGGGGTTTCTTAACCTTATTGAGTTGGGTAGAAATACGGGTTACGCAATATTCGGGCATTGCGTTGTTGATTTCACCTGCAGATTCAATAAGACGGGTGTGATAGTTATATTCTCTTGCCTTCCAAGTAAGATAGAAGGGGTCGATGGGAATGCAGTGTCCACCAAGGCCGGGGCCGGGATAGAATGCCATATATCCATAGGGTTTGGTTTTTGCGGCATCAATAACTTCCCAAACAGAGATACCCATACGGTCGCAAAGCACTGCCATTTCGTTTACCAATGCTATGTTGATGTTACGGAAGGTATTTTCAAGGATTTTTTCCATCTCGGCAACTGCAGGAGAAGAAACAACCATAACGTCGCTTTCGAGAACGCTCTTATAAATAGAGGATGCCAATTCACCGCATTTGGGAGTTACACCACCAACAACCTTGGGAGTATTTTTGGTCTTGTATACAGCGTTACCGGGATCAACACGTTCGGGAGAGAATGCAAGGAATACGTCCTCACCCACAACCATTCCTTTTTCTTCGAGGAGGGGTTGGATGATTTCTTGAGTAGTACCGGGATAGGTGGTGGATTCAAGAACAACTAACATTCCTTTATGAGCATATTTTGCAATTTGTTTTGCAGATTCGCTAACGTAGGAAATGTCGGGTTGGAAATGTTCATCAAGGGGGGTGGGAACGCAGATTGCAACTGCATCACAATCGGCAATGCCGGAAAAATCGGTAGATGCAACGAGTTTGCCTTTGGATACGAGTTCTGCAAGAACGCCGTCAACAACGTCGCCAATGTAGTTATGGCCATCGTTAACCATATCTACCTTTGCTTGTTGAACATCAAATCCCTTTACGGTGAATCCGGCATTTGCCTTTTCAACAGCAAGGGGAAGTCCTACATATCCAAGACCTAAAACGCCTAATACAGCAGTTCTGTTTTGAATTTTTTCTAACAGTTTTTCGTAATACATTGTTCAACATCCTTTTCTATTATGATTTTGAATCTTTACACGTTTTTATTATGATTAAAGGTAGGTACAAGTTCTTTTACCTTGGCAAACATAAGTTCGTCATCTTCGGCACGAACTGCCTCCTCTATATCCTTAATTTCACAAGCAAGTAAGGTGGGATCAAACTCAATGGGTTTCATTATGGTTATCTTCTTGTTGCTTGTTTTATCCACATCTTCATCGGCAAGACTTATTTCTTCAAAAAGTTTTTCGCCGGGACGAAGACCTGTATAAACTATTTTAATATCCTTTTCCGGTTCGTAGCCCGAAAGGCGGATTAAATCCTTTGCCAAATCGGAGATATATACCGGTTCACCCATATCGAGAACAAATATCTCGCCACCCTTTGCCATAGCACCTGCTTCAAGCACAAGTTGTGCCGCTTCGGGAATGGTCATAAAATATCTTCTCATTTCGGGATGGGTTACCGTTACGGGACCACCGTTTTTGATTTGCTCACGGAAGAAGGGAACTACACTTCCGTTTGAACCGAGAACGTTACCAAAACGAACGGCGGCAAAGTCGGTATCGGACATTTTGTCCATCATTTGCATTACAAGTTCGGTAATTCGTTTTGATGCACCCATTATATTGGTGGGGTTTACCGCCTTGTCGGTGGAGATACAAATGAATTTTTGAACGTCGTGCAAAATCGCCTCTTGGCAAACGTTGATGGTACCCATTACGTTGTTTTTGATGGCTTCACGGGGATTTATTTCCATCATTGGAACGTGTTTATGGGCTGCGGCGTGGAACACCACTTTAGGACGGAATTCCTTAAATACTTCGCTTAATCTTCCTCTATCTCTGATAGAGCCGAGTCGCAGTTCATATTTACCTGCGTATTTTTTCTTTAGTTCGTTATCGATAAAGAATAACCCATTTTCGTGGATATCGAAGATAACGAGTTTTCTACATCCAAAACGAAGTACCTGACGACAAATTTCGGAACCGATTGAACCACAACCACCCGTTACAAGTACCGTTTCGCCCTCGATGAACTGCTTAACGATGTTCATATTGAGGTTAACGCTACCGCGGCGGAGAAGGTCTTCAAGGTTTATATCGGACACCTTCATATCGGTAACTTCCGCGTCATCTATTGTACCGAAACGACGCACAGTACAATTCTTTTCCTTACACACACTTAAAACATTTTGCATTAAAAGTTTTGTAGCGGTAGGAATAGCAACAATTACCTGATTAACGTTATTAGCGGAAATGGTTTCGGCTAATTTATCTATGCCACCAACAATAGGGACACCGCCGATCTTTTTACCTTTAAGGGAAATATCGTCATCGATGTATGCCACAACGCGAAGGTTCATTTCGGGATGACTTGTTACCTTTTTGAGGAAGTAGGTACCTGCCTCCCCTGCTCCATAAATAATAATAGGGGTTTTTGTAACCTTTCGATTACTGATTTTGGTTTTGGCGGCAATAAACATTCTACCAATGCCTCTACCCAGCACCGACAATATTACAAGGAACATCGCCATTATGATATAGGTGGGGAACGGAAGAAGTCCCTCATCATAGATTTCACCGTAACGGGAAATGTAGTTATAACGAACAACTACGTCTATGAGGAACAATGCACCCATTTGCAATATAACCGATGCACATTGTTGCATTATGTCGCTAAAACTTATGCTGCGGAGAAGTCGGTTATAGCATCCGCAAAGGGCATTACATATAACCACAATCGCTAAAACACCAATGATGTATTTGCCCATATTACTTTGATAATAGTTAGGCACCTTTACATACATCCAAAAGGTGAGTTTTATGCCAAGCACAACCGAACAAACGGCTGAAATAGCATCCCAAAGCAACAAAAAAGCAACGGGGATCCATTTTCTAAAAATGGTTAACATATTCTTTTTTTCTATATTAGAATTCATTAACTTCATTCCTTTTATAATACGCCACAATACTCCAACGTATATTTGGTATATTATACTATTAATGGGGCTTAATGTCAATATATTGGAGAGTTTTGTAACAGTTTTGAAACTTTTAGGAAACAATCTGTTATTTCCCAATTTCAACCCTAAGGTGGCTGTTTGTGTTATGATATTTCATCGTAACACAAACACCGTTTATAATATTTTATTTTTTCTTTGCGAAGGAGTCTTTAAGGGCAACTGTGCGGTTGAAAACGAGGGCACCGTCTTTACTGTCGGCATCTACACAGTAGTATCCTTGGCGCATAAATTGGAAGGTATCTCCTACCTGAGGTTTCATAGATGCATCAATTTTGCAACCGTTAAGGATTACCTGAGAGTCGGGGTTAAGGTTTGCAGTGAAATCTTCAACGCCTTCTTCATCGGAGGGGTTTTCTACGTTGAAGAGGCGATCATAGATTCTTGCTTCAAAATCTTGGCAATTTGAAGCAGATACCCAATGGAGTGTACCCTTAACTTTACGTCCGTCGGCGGTAACTCCTCCTCTTGATTCGGGATCATAGGTGCAGTGTACTACAGTGATATTGCCCTCATCGTCGGTTTCGTGGGATACGTATTTAGCATAATATGCACCCTTTAAGCGTACCTCTCTTTCGGGGCAAAGGCGGAAGAAACCTTTAGGAGGTTCAAGTGCAAAGTCATCTTGCTCAATATAGATTTCTTTTGAGAAGGTAACTGTATCTTTACCAAGTTCGGGTTTATTGGGGTTAATATCGTTTTCGATAAGTTCGGTAACGTCATCGGGATAGTTATCGATAACAACCTTTAAGGGGCGAAGAACAGCCATTGCACGGGGGGCATTTTGGTTTAAGTCATCACGAACACATGCCTCTAAAAGTGCATAGTCAATAACGGAGTTTGCCTTTGATACACCGATTCTCTCGCAGAAATCACGAATAGCAGCAGGTGTAAATCCACGGCGGCGGAGACCACAAAGGGTAGCCATACGGGGGTCATCCCAACCTGTAACGATATTATCATTTACAAGGCGGAGACATTTTCTCTTACTTGTAAGGGTATAGTTAAGATTCATTCGGGCAAACTCGATTTGACGGGGTGGGGTATCGATTTCGAGTTCTTTAAGGAACCAATCGTAAAGGGGACGATGGTTTTCAAATTCGAGGGAGCAAAGAGAATGGGTTACACCCTCGGCGGCATCGGAAAGGGGATGTGCGAAGTCATACATAGGATACACACACCACTTATCTCCTGTGCGATGGTGATGTGCCTTAAGCACACGATAGATAACGGGGTCACGCATATTAAGGTTAGGTGAGGTCATATCTATCTTTGCACGAAGCACACGGCTACCGTTTTCAAATTCACCAGCGGTCATTCTTGCAAAGAGGTCAAGGTTTTCTTCAATAGAACGTTCTCTATAAGGACTGTTTTGACCGGGGGCAGTTAAAGTACCTCTCGTTTCTCTTATTTCATCGGGGGTAAGGTCGCAAACGTATGCTTTACCCATTTTGATAAGTTTAATGGCACATTCATAGATAAAATCAAAATAGTCGGAGGCATAAAATACTTTATCCCACTCAAATCCCAACCATTTAATATCCTCCATAATGGCATCTACGTATTCGGTATCTTCCTTAACGGGGTTGGTATCGTCAAGGCGAAGATTACATTTGCCCTTATATTTCTCGGCCATACCAAAGTCAATGCATATTGCCTTTGCGTGACCGATGTGAAGATATCCGTTAGGTTCGGGGGGAAAACGGGTTTGAACCTTGTTATATACACCCTCTGCTAAATCTTCGTTTATGAAATCTTCAATAAAATTCGTATTTTCTCTAATTAGTTCTTCCATTTTATTTTTTCTCCTTTTGAAAAGGTTATTTGTTCAATCTGCTGATGACCTCATCCTTACCAAGGAGTTGCATAATAGCATAAAGGTCGGGGGTATTTTTTCTGCCCGTTACCGCAAGACGGATAATTCCGCTCACGTCTCCTACGTGGCCTTTGAAACTTTCGGGAGACTGTTTGTATGCCTTAACGTCGGGAGAAAATCCTAAAGGTTCACATATTTCTTTAATGGCGCCAAACCATTCATCCTTAGTATGGTCGGGATTGTAAACCTCAACGTACTTTTCAAGGATTGCTTTAACATCCTCTGCCAAAACATTTTCGGGCATTTCTACGTTTTGAGGCGCAGTAAAGAAATATTCGGTATATTCAGAAATCTCGTTCCATTTAGCAATATCTTTACGGGGTTTATTGCCACCGCGGTCGATGGAGAATATACCCTTTGAGAATTCAGGGTTTTGGATAAGTTTTGCAAATAAATCTTTATCATAAGTTTCTGCCCATTTAACCGACAATTCATAAACTTCATCGGCGGTCATACGGGAGATAACATTTTTGCTTACGTCATTAAACTTAACCAAGTCAAAAAGTGCACCCGAAGGGGACATCTTTTTGAAGTTGAAGGGGAATTCATCCTGATGAGCATCGGGATTGGGTTTACGCCAATCTTCAAAGTTTGAATTTGCCAAGGTCAAAAGATATTCTCTAACCGAAAGGGCGGGATAACCTTGCTCAAAATAGAAGGATACCGCTGCTTCGGGGTCTTTACGTTTGGAAAGTTTTCTTTTGCCTCCGTTTTCTTCCTTCATAAGGGGAGAAACGTGGGCATATTTGGGAGGACGCTTTGAAAGGCATTTGAAAAGTTGCAAATGCACGGGTGCGGATGATATCCATTCATCTCCCCTGACCACGTGGGTGGTGCCCATAAGATAATCATCCACAGCATGGGCAAAGTGATAGGTGGGGATACCATCGGTTTTAAGAAGCACGATATCTTGACGATTTTCGGGCATTTCTATTTTACCCTTAATCATATCGTCAAATATTGCCTTCCCCTCTGACGTTCCCGGAGATTTAAGGCGGACAACGTAAGGGACCCCTGCATCTATTTTTGATTTTATTTCATCAAGGGTAAGTTCACGGCATTTTGCAAATTCGCCGTAGTAACCCATATCTAACTTTTCGGCTTCTTGCTTTGAGCGAATTTCATCAAGTTCTTCGGCGGTGCAGAAACAAGGGTATGCATATCCTTGCTCTGTCATATATTTTGCAAATACGTGGTAAATATCTTTACGCATACTTTGGCGGTAGGGACCGTAATCGCCCTTGTCTTCGTTTTGTCCTTTAGCGCCTTCATCAACGGCAAGGCCAAAACTTTCAAGGTCACGAAGTATTCCCTCTACTCCGTTTTCTACTTCACGTTTTTTGTCGGTATCTTCAATACGGACGTAGAATATACCGTCGGTGGTGTGGGCAACTCGTTCGCTTACGAAAGCGGTGAAGAGATTACCGATGTGCATAAAACCGGTGGGACTGGGGGCATATCTCGTTACCCTTGCACCATCTTTTAGATTGCGTTTAGGAAATTTTTCTTCCATTTGTTCAATGGTTAAATTGGTGTTGGGAAATAATATTTCAGCCAAAGCGTTATTATCTATTTGGGACACAGTTTTCATCCTTTCCTTTGGACACAGTTATTCAAAATAATATACTATTTATAATCTTGATTATTATCTCAAATTTTAGTCAAAATTTCAAGTGTTTTTTACCTTTTTCTCCTAAAATTAATACATTATTTTGAAGTTTTTTTGTATTTTCAAGAAAATGGTTGAAATTTTATATAAAATTGCTATAATTTAAGGGTAATTATTACGGTTTCGAGGTGATATTTATGGCACGTTGCGTTATTGTGGGCGGTGCAAAAATTGGGAATTATCCTTTTGTTAAAGGTTATCTTAAAGATGATGACTTTTTTATCTTTTGCGACTGCGGATTAAACCACACCGAAGGCCTTGAAATTACCCCCGATTTGATTGTGGGAGATTTTGATTCCTCTCCCCTTCCCGAAACTAAAATTGAAACCATTGTTCTCCCCTGTGAAAAGGATGATACCGATACTGTATTTGCCATTAAAGAGGGCATTAAAAGAGGATTTAACGACTTCCTTTTAATCGGTGTTGTGGGGGATCGTTTAGACCATAGTTTAGTAAACGTTTACGCCCTGCTTATGCTTCAAAAAGAGGGATTAAACGCAAAGATAATCGATGATTTTTCAGAGATGGAAATCGTGGGTAAAGAAACAAAATACGTATCTCCCGACTACTCTTATTTTTCTCTCGTGAATATTGGTGGTACGGCTAAAAAGGTTACCATAAAGAATGCAAAATACACCCTTGAAAATGCCAAGATTACTCCTGAATATCAATATGCAACCTCTAACGAATGTATCGACGGAAAGGTTGCCGAAATTTCGGTAGGAAAAGGATGTTTATTGCTAATAAAAGTTAGATAATATGCTACAAAACCTCTGCATCATACGATGCAGAGGTTTTGTGTTTTTAGATTATTTAATTGGTTCAAAATCGGAAGCAGGATGTTTACATATTGGGCAGATAAAATCATCGGGAAGGGTTTCACCTTCATAGGTATATCCACAAATTTTGCAAACAAATCCTTTTTTGCCGTCATCCTTTTTGGCGGGTTTTGGCTTTACGTTTTTATGATAATATGAATAGGTCATAGTATCTTTTTCGGAAAGATTTTTTGCTTCGGTTACCTCACAAATAAACATTCCGTGGGTATCTAAATCAACGTATTGTTCAACTTTAAGAGAGATAAATCCATTAACATTTTCTTTAAGCACAGCAAGTCCGTTAACCGAGGTTTCAAAATCAACATCGGCTAATTTATCGGCATCTTTACCGCTTCTGAAACCAAAGGATTCAAACACCGAAAATGGTGCGTCTTCGGACAAAATATTAAGGTTGCAAATACCTGTTTCGTTAAAAATATCGTGGGTATAGTTTGCCTTATTTACGGTAACGGCAACACGATTTGGAGTACTTGTTACCTGCATTACCGAGTTAACGATAGCGGCATTGTGCTTCTCCCCTATTTTGGTGGTAATTGCATAAAGACCATATCCGATTTTATACATAGCGGAATTTTCGATTTCGCCTTTTTTTGTTTCTTCCTCTTCGCCTAAAAACTGCAATGTTGCTCCCGTTTGATAACACATAGGACAGGTGGGCTCTTCACCGTTATTCACTGCAAATTCTGCACCGCAAAGAAGACACTTATATTTTTTCATAATTACACTTCCTCTCAATAATTATGGGAATTTGTTATTTGTATTTTACCACATTATTTTTATTTTGAAAACTACTTTTTATAAAATTTTATAAATATATTGGTTGAATTTGATTACCTTTAAGTGCCTCTTTCACCGTTTCGGAAATATAGGTGAAATCCGCCACCACCGAGCGAGGTTTATTTTTAGGATCATCTTGTCTCATGGGGACAAAATATATATCCTTTTTACTCATAAGAGCACCGATGTTTTTTGCCGAACCTGAAAGGGCATCATTAGTAGATACAGCAATTATCAAGGGACGTTGATTCCTTAAATGTGCCTTTGCGCCGAGGGTTACAGAGGTATCGAATATTCCATTTGCAAGTTTGCCTATAGTGTTTCCCGTACAGGGGGCAATCACCATTGCGTCGAATAGTTTTTTAGGTCCGATTGGCTCAGCACCAAAGATTGTATGGATGATTTTCTTACCCGTGATTTGTTCGATTTCATCTATAAAATCCTGTGCCTTGCCAAAGCGGGTATCGGTTGAAAATGCTACGGGGGACATTATGGGGATTACGTTATATCCCTCATCTACCAGTTTTTTCATTTCGGGGATTACCGCTTTGAAGGTGCAAAATGAACCGCACATTGCGAAACCCAAATTCACATTTTCCATAACGCATCATTCCTTATTTAACTTTTCTAAAATTGAGTTTGTTATTATTTTTGCCGCCGTTTTTGGGGCTGTTTTTCCAGGCAAAGAAAGGGCGTGAATTACGTCAACACCAAGGGTTTTCGCCTTTTCAAAATCCACCCCTCCCGGTGCGGATGCAAGGTCGATTATTTTAACGTCGTTTTTGCATTTTTTAAGAATCATCTCATCAAAAATAAGGGTGGGTACGGTGTTGATTATTAGGTTATATTTTTCAATTCCCGTGTGGATTTTTTTAGTGTTAATAGCGCTATATCCGTGCAATAATCCTTCAGTTAACGTATCGTCATTTCGAGACGTAACGGTAACGTTTCCGCCTAATGCTTTAAGATATTTTGCAATAAATTTTCCTATTCTACCGTATCCGCAAACAAGAATATTACTACCAAAAATGCTGTGTTTTGTTCTATTTATGGCAATTTCCAAAGCACCCTCGGCGGTCAGTTCAGCATTTTTGATTTTAACCTTTTCATCATCCATATAATCATAGATTTTAATGCCCCGAAGGGATGCTATCTCCATAAGATTTTTGCTTACCATACCGCCAAATACCGAAGTGTTTTTATCTGCTGCACAAAACACCTCTGCAAGATATATATCGTCATCACTAAAGGGTGCGATTATCTTAATACCATCTTTGCTAACGGGCACGGGTAAAATTACCCCGTCACATCCCTTAATTGCGGCGGATATTGCATCCGCTTTTATGACATTTTCATATATACCTTCCGCTTTTTCTAATCCGTATATATGACAGATATGCCCGTTTTTGGACAAAATATTTGCAACCTCTACGTTTCGCATATCCCCGCCGATAATTAAAAATTTCAAAATAAAAACCCCCGTATAACGTATCTCACTACATTATATGGGGGATATTTATTATTGTTCAAAATCTCTTTCTATTGCTTTTCCTGCCTCCAATGATGCGGGGACATCAATCACTCTTTGATTGGTGGAACCCCTGAATTTAAGGGCAAGAGAACGATTTTTAAGTTCAAATTTTCCGTCTATCAGAATATCGACCTGTTCTAACAGTTTTTTATATTCGGGATGCTTTTCAAAGGCAGAATACAGTTGTTCAAAGGTAAATCCTGTATATGCCATTACGTTAAGGCCCATCTCTTTTACCCTTCTTGCAAGTACCGAAAATGCCTCCGCCTGACAAAAGGGTTCACCTCCGCTTAAGGTTATTCCCGCAAGGAGAGAATCCTTTTTCATTGCCTCTATAATATTGTCGGTATTGGAGATATATCCACCCTCAAAACTGTGGGTTTCGGGGTTATGACATCCTTCGCAATGGTGGGGACATCCTTGGGCAAACACCACAAATCGAAAGCCCGGACCATCTACAATGGATTCCCTTATAACTCCTGCAAGACGGAATTCTGCATAGTTTTCGTTCATCCTGAATCACCTTCTTATATGGAAAATTGTACCCGTAGGAATCCTACGGGTACGTTAAAATTAGGTTATTAGATGGTTTCTAAATCGCCTTTGCCGGTGCCTAAAGAGTGTTTAACACGGTCTCTAACCTCGGCTTGTTTTGCATCGTTAAAGCGGTCAAGAGTACCTACGAGATATCCTGTGATACGACGGATACGTTCAACGGGATATTGATCATCGGGGTCATTTACCATACGTTCACAGCAGGGACATTGGTCATCAATGATACCGGTATATCCGCAAACGGGGTCACGGTCAACAGGATGGTTAACAGAACCGTAACCGATACCTGCTTCTTTCATAGCGTGAACGATAGTTTCGAATGCTTCCAGGTTCTTGGTGGGGTCGCCATCCATCTCAACGTAGGTGATGTGACCACCGTTGGTGAGTGCGTGATAGGGAGCTTCGAGTTTAATCTTATCGATAGCGGAAATATCGTGATATACGGGAACGTGGAAGGAGTTGGTGTAGTATTCTCTGTCGGTTACACCTGCGATAGCACCATAGCGTTCTTTATCCATACGGACAAATCTACCGGAAAGTCCTTCTGCGGGAGTAGCAATAAGTGAGTAGTTAAGACCGGTTTTCTTAGCTTGTTCATCGCAACGTTTTCTCATATATCCTACGATTTCAAGACCTAAGTTCTGAGATTCCTTGGATTCGCCGTGATGGAAACCGGTAAGGGATTTAAGGGCTTCGGCAAGTCCGATGAATCCAACGGTTAAGGTACCGTGTTTGAGAACTTCACGAACCTCATCGGTGGGTTTAAGTTTTTCGGAGTCGATCCAAATACCTTGTCCCATAAGGAACGGATAGTTGTAAACCTTTTTACGGGCTTGGATTTCAAAACGTTCGTTAAGTTGGTCAAATACCAAATCAATCTTGCGTTCAAGTTCTTCAAAGAAGAAGTTTACGTCACCGTGGCTACGGAGAGCAATTCTGGGAAGGTTGATAGAGGTGAAGGAAAGGTTACCTCTGCCGTTTACGATTTCTCTGGTGGGATCATAAACGTTACCTACAACACGGGTACGGCATCCCATATATGCACATTCGGTTTCGGGACGTCCCTCTTTATAATATTGGAGATTGTAAGGAGCATCAAGGAAGGAGAAGTTGGGGAACAATCTCTTTGCACTGACTCTGCAGGCAAGTTTGAAGAGATCGTAGTTAACGTCATCTTTATTGTAGTTGATACCCTCTTTTACCTTGAAGATGTGGATGGGGAAAATGGGGGTTTCGCCATTACCCAAACCTGCTTCGGTAGCAAGAAGAACGTTACGGATAACCATTCTGCCTTCGGGGGTGGTATCGGTACCATAGTTAATTGAAGAGAAGGGGATTTGAGCACCTGCACGGGAATGCATTGTGTTAAGGTTATGAACAAATGCTTCCATTGCTTGATAGGTGGCTCTTTCGGTTTCGGCAATTGCTTTATCGAGGGCAAATTTTTGTGCCTTTTCGACAATATCGAAATCGAATTTATCGGTAAGGAGTTTGTACTCTGCCTCTTGATATCCGTTATCGTTACCAAGGGTGGGAACAACACCGTTGATCTTTTCGATTTCTGACATAATATCTTCGGCAATATGCTCGGCATTATCTACACCTGCAAGGAGTTCAAGTGCCTTGGCAAGATTCTTGCGATAAAGTTTTTTGTAGGTTTTGGCAACGCCCTTTGCAAGAGCATAGTCAAAGTTGGGGATAGACTGACCGCCGTGTTGGTCGTTTTGGTTGGACTGAATAGCGATGGCTGCAAGTGCAGAATAACTTGCGATATCGTTAGGTTCTCTGAGGAAACCGTGACCGGTGGAGAATCCGTTGGTGAAAAGACGATCTAAGTCGATTTGACAGCAGGTAGTGGTGAGGGTTAAGAAGTCAAGGTCGTGGATGTGAATATCACCTTCACGGTGTGCCTTGGAATGAGAGGGTTTAAGAACGTACATCTCGTAGAACTGCTTGGCACTTTCGGAACCGTATTTGAGCATGGTGCCCATTGCGGTATCACCGTCGATGTTAGCATTTTCACGTTTGATGTTGTTTTCTTTTGCATCGTGATAAGTAAGACCCTCTAAGGTCTTCATAAGGCGGGTGTTCATTTCACGAATGCGGGTACGCTCTGCACGATAGATAATGAATTCTTTGGCGGTTCTTGCGTGACCGTTTTCGATAAGAACCTTTTCTACAGCATCTTGTACCTGCTCAACGGTAGGTTCACTAATACCTAAATCGTTTTCTAAATAATTGCAAACCTTTGCAGCAAGTTCATTTGCCATATCTTCGTCCTGACCGCCGATGGCTTGTGCGGCCTTGAATATGGCTATTGCGATCTTGTCCACATTGAAATCTGTGGTTCTACCATCTCTTTTTCTAATGGTTGTAATCATTGTGTTCCCTCCATATTCATACACAATATATTGTGATTTGTTTTCTTGCAAGGCACATTATATACCACATTATTCTAAATTGCAAGTACTTTTTTCAATATTTTTTCACTATTTTTTTGTATATTTTGAACAATACCATTAAAGGGACAAAAAAGCCGAAGGATTTTCATCCTTCGGCTTTGATTTTAGATATTTAGAAATTAAAGAGCTGCCTTTGCTTTTTCAACGAGGGAAGCAAATGCTGCTTTGTCGTTGATAGCGATTTCGGAAAGCATTTTACGATTGAGTTCAATACCTGCTTTTTTAAGGCCGTTCATAAAGGTAGAATAGTTCATACCTTCTGCACGGGCAGCAGCGGAGATACGGGTGATCCACAAACGACGGAAGTCACGTTTTCTGTGTTTACGACCGATGTATGCGTATTGACCGGATTTCATAACTGCTTGTTTAGCAGTTTTGAAAAGTCTTGCTTTAGAACCAAAATAACCTTTGGCAAGTTTTAATACCTTTTTTCTTCTTTTGCGCGTCATAAGTGCGCCTTTAACACGTGCCATATTAATAATCCTCCGTAATTCTTATTTGTAAGGTACGAGACGCTTGATCTGAGCTACGTTAGTAACGTCAGCTACAACGCTCTTGCGAAGATTTCTCTTGCGTTTAGTGGACTTTTTGTTGAGAATGTGGGATTTGAATGCGTGACCTCTAATGGGTTTACCATTCTTGGAGAGTTTGAAACGCTTTTTTGCCCCACTATGGGTTTTAATTTTGGGCATAATCTTTTCCTCCTAAAATATTATACTTTTTTAATAACCTACGCTTTTTTGGGAGCCAGGAACATAAACATATTTCTGCCTTCCATTTTGGGTTGCTTTTCTACCGTTGCAGCATCTTCAAGGGTAGAGGCAAAACGGAGCATAGTTTCCATACCGATTTCGGAATGACCTAACTCACGACCGCGGAAGCGGATAGATACCTTAACCTTGTTGCCGTCTTTAAGAAATTTTCTTGCGTGATTGGCTTTGGTCTGAAAATCGTGGGTATCAATGTTGAATGAAAGTCGAATTTCTTTGATTTCAATAACGTGTTGATTCTTTCTGGCTTCTTTTTCGCGTTTTGCTTGTTCAAAACGGAACTTGCCATAGTCCATAATTTTGCAAACGGGGGGGACAGCGTTAGGAGCAATTTTAACCAAGTCTAAATCTTTAGATTCGGCAAGTTCTAATGCCTGTGCTGCCGACATAATGCCTAATTGTTCGCCGTTATCTGAGATAACTCTAATTTCTTTGTCGCGGATTTCCTCGTTGACGGAATGTTCTGCCTTACTGATAGTGAAGCACCTCCAAAAAATTCAACAAAAAAAGATGGGCTTTTTACCCATCTTCAACATACAAACAAACTACCCCAAAAGGAGCAGGTAAATTTGAATATTGACCGGTAGACACATTTAAGGTCATACGGTGAGACGGGTATACCGCTACTTTGTTGTAATGGGATTATACAACACAAATCCCCCTTTGTCAAGCAAAATTTCATATTTTTATTTATAAATTCTATCCACTATTCTTTTGAAGATGGGGGCGGCGGTGGTACTTCCCGATAAACCGTCCTCCACAAGCACTGCGATTACGTATTCGGGGTTGTTTATATTGGTTGCTCCCACAAACCAGGTTTGGTTTATCTTTTGATCATTTTTATTTATCATTCCCGTTTCGGCGGTGGCGGTCTTCCCTGCTGCCGAGACGTTGTTTGGTTTTCCGCTTTTACCCGTGCCCTCCTCCACAGTTTTATACATCATCTTCATAAGGGCATCGGCAGTTTTGCCCGACATTATTCTTACACCCTTCTCTGCGGGGTTATATTTTGTATTGCCCTTTATATCCTTTTCGGAGGTTACGAGGATTGGTGGGTAATATACCCCACCGCTACTTATTGCACCGTAGGCCAGTGCCATGGTTAGCGGGGTTGCGAGTAAATCCCCCTGTCCTATGGAAAAGTTTGCAAGGGCGGAGGGGTTGCTCAGTTTTTCAAGATTAGTAATTATGCCGCCGCTGACGTTATAATCTTTATATATTGTGAGGTTATTATTAAAGCCCATTTTCTTTGCCATATTATATACCGCTTCGGCACCGACGTCGCGGGATAAATTTATGAAATAACTGTTACAGGATACCGAAAGGGCGGTTTCCATATTTAGCGTACCGTGGCCTTCTTTTTTATGGCACATAAATATATTACCGTCGCAATTCACCTTGCCGTTGCAGGTATAGGTTTTGGATATATTTACTCCACTTTCCAACGCGGCAGCGGCAACACACACCTTAAAGATTGAACCGAGGTTATACTTAGATAACGCTCTATTCATAAAGGGGCTATTCTCGTCATTTAGGGCTGAAGATATATTATCGCAGGAAAAAGAGGGGGATGAGGATAGGGCGATTATCTCCCCTGTGCCTGACTTAATCACCGCAACCGCACCATTTACTCCCGAAATTTCGCTGTCGCATATCTCTTGAATATTTCGGTCAATGGTGGTTGTTATCCCCGTTTGATATACATTCGAGTAGTCCTTTATATTTGCCTCAACGCCCAAAAGAGGACCGCCCACTGCATCGGTTTGGAATACAACCGAGGTGGAATTTGGATTGTGCAAAATATGGTTATATGCCTTTTCAATTCCGCACACCGCTTCTTTATCTGAATTGAGATATCCAAGCAGGTGGATGGCGGTGTTTTTGATTTCATCCTCATCATAGCAAATGAAAACGTAGGCATCGTCGCACTTGAAATCGTGGGGGACTTCTACCGCTATGGGTTTGCCCTTTTTAAGTTCGTTTGATATTTCGTCGGCTTTATTCTTTTCAAAATATTTATACAAAGCAGTTACGGTCTTTGGGGTGGCAATAAGCACCGCCTTTTTTATTATTTTATTGTTGCTTAGATGTTCTCCGTTGCGGTCAAAAATCGTACCTCTTGGCAGGTCAACGTTTATTGTCATTGTGGACTGGGTGGTGGCGGTTTCTTTGTATCCGCTCCCCACCGTAAGATAGAATAACCTAAAAAATGCACTCAAGAAAACTAACATAACAACAAATAGAATAAAATATGTCCGTTTCATAATTTTTGCCATAAAAATCCCTCCCGAAGTATTATCTCCGAGAGGGTTTATTTTATAGCGTTATTTTGTTAGAAAATTTGAATTGGCTCAATGGATTTTGCAACACCCGTGGATTTGTCGATATCTATTACCGCACCGCAAAGGTAACATTCACCCTCTGCTGCGGAAAATCTTACGGGGAGTTTATCCTTCATTAGCGATATTGACTGATGAGGGCAAACACCAAGCACCGAATTATATGGTCCTGTCATTCCGAGGTCGGTAATATAGGCGGTGGAATTACCTATAATTTGGGCATCGGCGGTGGGGGTATGGGTATGGGTGCCAAGGACAGCGGAAACTTTACCCTCAAGATAATATCCCATCGCCTTTTTTTCCGATGTTGCTTCGGCGTGGAAGTCAACTATAATAATTTTGCATCCGTCATCCTGCGCCCTTTTAACAAGGCGGTCGGCACAATCAAAGGGGGATTCTAAAGCATCCATATATACCGTGCCTTGGATATTTATAACGGCGGCGAGGTATGAACCTTTATCTACCACACAATATCCGCTACCGGGGGCATTCTTTGGGAAATTGTCGGGGCGGAGAATGAAGGGATTTGTAGACAAGGTATCGTATATCTCTCGACGTCGGAAGGAATGATTTCCCCCCGTGATAACGTCGGCTCCGCTATCTAAAATATGTTGTGCAGAATAAGGGGTGATACCGTTTCCATCGGCGGAGTTTTCTCCGTTTACCACCACCAAATCGGCATTATAAAGTTTTTTTAACTGGGGTAAGCGTTTTCGAAGAAATTCGCAACCCGATGAGGACACAACGTCCCCTATGGCGAGAACAATCATTTCGTCCCCTCTTTTCTAACGTGAATTTATAAATTTATTTTGCCATAAAGCTATATATTTGTCAACGATTATGAGTATTTAATTTTTGTAGGAATCCATCCGCTTCGCTTCGATTTTTGAAGATAAAAATATTCTTGTTTGAATATTTTTTTAGAAGTTCCATTACCTTTGGTCGGCTTTGGGAATTGTAGTTTTTAATGAACTCTATGAATTCTTCATCATAGTTTTCGGGTTCAACCCAAGGCATATCACTTCGGGATTTGCCCTTGCGGGTTTTTATTCCATCAAGACAAGTTTCAAGGGGATAATCGAGGAAAATGACGGTATCGCATTTAACTATACGAAGTTCCATTGTTGATGCGTAGTTGCCGTCGATTATCCACTCATTTTGTTCCATTACATTTGATAATCTTTCGAGAAAAACCGATCTTTCTACGGTGGTTTTATCCTCATTCCAAAACATCATATCTAAGTGAAACAAGGGGATATTGGTGATTTTGTGAAGTTGCTTTGAAAAGGTGCTTTTGCCACTTCCGGGGCAACCGATTACTATTATTTTATTCATAATATTTTCTAAAAAATGCCCTTGTTATATTTCATCATAGCCCAAAATGATATTGCAAGTCCCATAGCAAGACATATTATCATAATTACCATTCCGATTGTTAGATATATTTGTTTTTCGGTAAAGGTTGAGACCGCTGAAAAAATACCATTTACAATGATTCCACCGCCACATATAATCATGCCTAAACCCACCTTTTTTCCAAAGGGGATTCTATCTTCTTCTGAAACTCTTTTTCTATGATAGGAATGCAAGGTTGAAATGTTACCCTTCATATTTGAAATCCCAATAATGATACATATTACGCCAATGATGAACGGAATTATAATATTTTCCATAACTCATCCCCCTTCACTTAATAATTATATCATTTTATTAGTGCAAAGTAAATTATTTTATTGCTTTAACCCTTTGATTTTTTTACATTTATGTAATCAATAAATAATTGACAAAATTCCCCTTTAGTGATAAAATTTCTATAGGTATTTACATTAAATATCTATATCAATCTTTTAAGGAGAAATATATTATGTGCGGAATAGTTGGTTATGTAGGAAAAAATCAAGCCGCTCCTATTCTTTTGGATGGTCTTGCAAAGTTAGAGTATCGTGGTTACGACTCTGCAGGTATTGCAAACATTGTTGACGGTAAAATTGAAATCAATAAGGCAAAGGGCAAATTAGCCGTTCTTTCTGACCTTGTTGACGGTGGTTCTAAAATTGATTCCACCATTGGTATTGGTCATACCCGTTGGGCTACCCACGGTAAACCCTCTGATGAAAACTCTCACCCCCACATGGCTGAGGGCGGTAAATTCGCCATTGTTCACAATGGTATTATTGAAAATTACATTGAACTTAAAGCAAACTTAGTAGCTTCCGGTGTTCAATTCAAATCTGAAACCGACTCCGAAGTTGTTGCTCATCTTTTAGAAAAACATTATGAAGGCGATCTTCTTGCCGCAGTTAAAAAGACTGTTGAACATTTGGAAGGTTCTTATGCTCTCGGTATTGTTTGCACCGATTATCCCGACCGTTTTGTTGCGGTTCGTCGTTCTTCTCCCCTTATTGTAGGTATTTCCGATGAAGGTAACTTCGTTGCTTCCGATATTCCTGCTATTCTTGCCTACACAAGAAAAATTTATCATCTTAACGATGGCGATATTGTTGACCTTTATGCCGATTCTGTTAAGATTTACGACAGCGAACTCAACCCCGTTATGAAACAGGTTGAGGTTGTTACCTGGGACGTTAAGGCAGCTGAAAAGGGCGGTTACGATTGCTTTATGCACAAAGAAATCGAAGAACAACCCCGTGCTCTTCACGATACCATCTCCCCCCGTATTGATGAACAAGGCAAAATCGTTCTTGACGGTGTTAACCTTACCAAAGAAGATATTGAAAAATGCGATAAAATCTACATCGTTGCTTGTGGTTCTGCTTATCACGTTGGTATTGTTGGTAAATATACCATCGAAAAGTTAACCCGCAAACCCGTTGAGGTTGATTTGGCAAGTGAATTCCGTTATCGTGATCCCATTGTTAACGAAAATACCCTTATGATTATCATTAGTCAGTCGGGCGAAACTGCCGATACCCTTGCCGCTCTTAAAGAGGGTAAGAGAATGGGCGCTCGTATTCTTTCCATCGTTAACGTGGTTGGTTCTTCCATTGCTAACGAATCTGATGACGTTCTTTATACCTGGGCAGGTCCCGAAATTGCAGTTGCTACCACCAAGGCATATTCAACCCAACTTTCCATGATTTATCTTATTGCCCTTTATATGGCTGATAAACTTGGTATGATTAGTGAAGAAGAACTTCGTTCTAATCTTTCTGCACTTTTAGACGTTCCCAACTTGGTTGAAGAAATCATCAAGAAAAACGATCCTATTGTTCGTGAACTTGCCGAAAAATACAAAGAGATTGATCACGCTTACTATCTGGGCAGAAACCTGGACTATGCCGTTGCTATGGAAGCATCCCTTAAACTTAAGGAAGTAAGTTACGTTCACTCCGAAGCTTATGCCGCAGGTGAACTTAAACACGGTACTATATCCCTCATTGAACAAGATACTTTGGTAGTTGCTCTTGCATCCTGCTCTAAAGTTCTTGAGAAAACCCTCTCTAACATTGAAGAGGTTAAATCCCGTGGTGCTTTGGTACTTACCCTTACCAGCGAAGGTAACACCGCTGTTGAAAGCGTTAGCGACCACGTTATTTATCTTCCCAAGACCAAGGAAATGTTTATGCCCTCTTTGGAAGTAGTTCCTATGCAAATGCTCGGCTACTATATGGCTATTGCTCGCGGTTGCGATGTTGACAAGCCCCGTAACCTTGCTAAATCGGTTACTGTTGAATAATCAAAAGGCGGTTTATTTATGAGCTGTGAAAAACTTTTAGTCGAGAATCTTCTTGACCTTACTAAAACCGATGCTGCATCTATTTTTGACGGTGTTACATATCCCTTTGAGGTGCTTCCTCTTATTGGAAAGTATATCACCGAAACACTTATCCCCTCTTTAGATAAAGAAAAATTTGAAGAGAAGGGTGAAAACGTTTGGATTGCAAAATCCGCCACCGTTGCTCCATCGGCACTCATAAACGGACCTTGCGTTATCTTTGATGATGCAGAAATCCGCCATTGTGCATTTATCCGCGGTAATGCTATCGTGGGCAGAGGCAGTGTGGTTGGTAATTCCACCGAACTCAAAAACTGTCTTATTTTTGATTCGGTGCAGGTTCCCCATTACAACTACGTTGGTGATTCCGTTTTGGGATACAAGAGCCATATGGGCGCCGGTGCTATCACCGCTAACATTAAGGCGGATAAATCTAACGTTACCGTTCGAATTGGTGATGAAGCAATCCCCACAGGACTCCGCAAAATGGGTGGTATTTTGGGCGACTATGCCGACGTTGGATGTAACAGTGTTATTACACCCGGTTCGGTTATTGCAAGACATTCTAACGTATATCCCCTTTCATTCGTTAGAGGATATATCCCCGAAAATTCCATCTACAAAAACAAAAACGAAGTAGTAGAAAAATATACTACCGACTAACAAAACTCAAACCCCTCGACTGTAAAAGGTCGAGGGGTTGTTCTATTTTTGTCCATTTTTTCATATTATCGGTTATAGGAAAAGAGGGATAAAATGAACGATTATTATAATGAGTTTGAAGATAATCAGGTAAGGGAATATTTTGAAGCACCGGTTGTACCGAAAAGCAAACGAAAAAAGTCAAAAAATGATAAAGACCCTTTTATTGCTTTTACCTTTAGACAACTTATTGTGTGCGGACTGGCACTCCTTGCGGTACTTATCTTCAGCGGTTGGGATAGTGATATATCCCGAAATGTCAGAGATAAATATATTGATCTATTTTGTCAAAAAACATCGGTAGATGAGGTAATTGGGGCTTTTTCTCAAAATAGTGGTGAAGCCGATATATCCTCTACCGATACCGCAACCTCTACTGATACCGAAGTGCTTGGAAATGCTATTATGGTATCTACCACACCTAAAGCACAAAACGTTGCACTTGTTAATACCGATATTTCCTCCCCCGTTGTAAATTCGGTGGATATGCCAATTAAGGGGCGTATAACGTCGGAATTTGGATATAGGACGCATCCTATTTATGGCGAGGAATTATTTCATAGCGGGATAGATATTGGCGGTGATTTTGGAGATGATATTAAGGTTGTTTTATCGGGTGAGGTTGTGGAGGCACAGTACAGCGACTCCTACGGATATTACATAAAAATTCGACATTCCGACAACACCTACACCCTTTATGCCCACTGTCAGAAACTACTCAAAAAGGTAGGGCAAAAGGTTAACAAGGGTGAGGTTATTGCCGAGGTGGGTAGCACGGGAGTCTCCACGGGACCCCACTGCCATTTTGAGATTATAATTAACGGTACATATATAAATCCCCGATGGGTGCTGAATATTTAGATGAATAAACATAACAAAAGAGGACACAAAACAAAATTTTCGGTGAGTCCTCTTTTTCTTATTATTGTTACCGCTCTTCTGCTTTTAGATAAAACGGGAGCGGTGCCCTTTTGTATGCTTTGTGCCATAATTCACGAAACGGGACATATTATTGTTATGAAGTTTGTTGGTGCAGATATTAAGGAGATAAAACTCTCCCCCTTTGCCGTAGATATTAACCGCACAAATGCTTCACTACCCACCCACAAAAACATTTTTATTCTTTCGGCAGGTTTTGTATTTAATTTTATATTTGCTTTGGTGTTGTATTTTGTTTTTCGTTTTTATCCCGAAAAATGGGTGGGATATATTTTAGCGGGGAATGTTTTTGTTGGTGTATTTAATTTTTTGCCACTACCAAATACCGATGGATATAACATTTTGAAACTTATTTTCCCACAAAATATTACACGTATTATTTCATTATTCTTTGCAATTTTGTTTTCTTTTTTTGGAATGGTAATTTTATTTAAATATAAAAATCCTTTCCTTTGTCTTTTTGGTATTTACAGTTTAGTTTTTTCGCTCATATAAAAAAGTCGAGGTATAGGCGTTGTACCCGTAAGGATACAACGCCAGTTTTATTCGCCTTACGGCGAGTTGTATTGCTTCGCAGTTATATTCGGCTAAAAGCCGAGTGTTATTCGCTTTGCGAGTTTAGGACCTAATAAAATATCACTAAAACCGAAAGGTTTTAATATCACTTTGCCGATAGGCAAAATAACACTGTGAGACCTGCCTCACAATATCACTATTAAAATATTTTTTGAGACAGTAAAACGGATGTGCAGAAATTCTACACATCCGTTTAATATTTGTCTTATACCATAACAAGCAGGACATTTAGGCGCCCAAATTTCACTTATTAGGAGAACCTAAAACCCTTTTCTAAACAAATATCACCTATTCGATAAATTGTAGTTTGTCAAATACTGATGATCTCTCTTATTTTTTGAGCATAATCGTTGCCGTGGTTTATGGAAAATTCGCCGTGA
>JAFVID010000018.1 GCA_017474205.1 Clostridia bacterium
ATATAGATATGTATAACCCTTGAATTCTTTTTTTAGCGTGTTTGTGTATCTATCTATGATTCTAACACTGCCACCAGTGATTTCGATTTTATATAAATTTGATTCTAACAAACATTTCCACATTTCATGCACCTTTTTTCGAATTATTATACATCTTTTATGTAATCTTTGCAACATATAAAAAGAAATCGCCCGCCGAAAAATCAGCGGGTGATAGGTTTTGTTTGTAAATCGTAAAACTGTCCTTTACGGTATAACCCGTATCCGCCGTCTTTTTTTATAAGGACAGGTGCCCCTGGTTTTCAGTTAAATCAACACACATAGAACCGTCTTCTGTATTTTGGTCCGCTGTATCAGAGTCCTCAAGTTTTTCCGTTGCATTGTAATTAGAATTATTTGAACTTAAAATTTTGTATTTGCGTTTTACCAATATAATAACAATGTAAAACATTATGAAAAGAATTGCTAATATCACCATACCATATATGGCAAATATTATTTTATCGGTACATATAGAAATTGCTGATTTTATAATTTCGGTTTCGAATTTTGAAACTTTCAATGCAACCTTGTTTATAAAATAACTATGACTGAAAAATACGATTAATAAAAGAATAATGCTTATAAGTGTGAAATCTATTCCAATCCATAAAAAACCCTTAGACCTTTTTATCAGACAAATTATTGCTATAATTATACCCGATCCGCCAATAATGATTAGCGCAGAAGTAAATGTCAGATTCCTTTTTATAAGGGTTGAAGCCATAATAGTTTTAACTATTGTGCGAGTTTCTTCTATTACGGGAACTGCATTTTCTATTTTGAATTCATTTTTTTTGAAAAAGGCGTCAACGTCATTCGTAATTTGTTCTTTCGAGAATTTTAATTTGGTATTATCCTCTGTAATGGTTAAAAAATCATCAATATTATCATCAACTATTTTTCTTATAAAAGAGACGTCAATCAAACGGTCATCGGGAATGTTCAAAAAAATTTCGGTAACTTCATCAGCATATATTTCAATAAGTTCTTTTGCCTGGGAACTTTTCATATATTTGTCGGCTTCAACACTGTTAATTCCATAATCTTGCAGTGAAGATTTGATGTCGGGCGATTGCTCAATAACCGTTTTATAATCAACGTTTTGAATTACATTAGCTATTGTTTCAGGAATGGTTAGCGCAATGACAGAATAATAAAAAGGAATTATTATTAATGAGATAACAAAAAATAAACTTAAAAACAAGCACAAAACAGTACCCAATATTTTCCTTGCATCATTATTTTTCATAGCTCACGCCCCTAATAAAAAAAGTGTGCCTCGGGAGAGACACACTGAAAAAGTGAAATCTCTCATTGTTGTCACACAATTTCAACATCCCTAGGAATATGAATAAGAGAGAAACACCTTTTACCAAAGTATGTTTCCCTGGGGAATAACAAAATATGAAATTGCGTGACACCCACATTATACCATATCAATTGAAGATGCACAAGTGTTTATTAAATATAACTATGGCTTGAATCAATATAATAAAAAAAGACGGCGTTAGCCGTCTTGTGCTGTGGTGTTTGACGTTACAACGCCACAAATTATATTTACAACGTTTGTTTTGCTGTTTGTATCTTCTTTTGGTAAGTATTGTAACGAAACGTAATACTTATTGTCGGTTGTTCTTGCTTGAAAATTTGTTTTTGTGCTGAAGGATACATCGGAAAAGTTACCTTTTCTACAAGCGAGCTTAAAACTGCCAACTTCATCTTCGGTAACGTCTTCTATCGAAACGGAGTATATTTCTTTATCCGATTCTTTGACCGTTACCTTGCCGTTTTTGAAGTGGTCGCCAATGGATGGTAATATATCGGTTAAAGATAATTCTGTGGCAGAGGTGGGATTTGTTGTAGTACTACTTCCTTCTTGGTCGCTACAGGCAACAAAGGTAAATATAAGAGATAAAACTAATAACAAGGTAAAAAATTTTTTCATTTTCTCTTCCTCCAAAATGAAATTACGTTACCGTCACATTATATCATAACAATTTCAAAATATCAATTATAGAACAAAGAAAAATATAAATTGTAATAATGATTGACTGTTTTTCTTAAGTAAAAAGGGAAAATAATAATTATTTATTATTTGTGTTGCCATAAAACAAGCAACTTTTTGGCGCTCTTTGTCCCATATATGTAGTATAAATTAAAAATGTGTTAAAAATATCCTTAATATGAAAAAAGTCTCTTGATAATTATAAAAATATTGGTATAATATAGTTTAGCATTCTATAGTGTTGAGTGCTAAACTAATATATATAAGTCGTGGGTTTCCCACATAAATTTTAGGAGGAACAATATTATGAACATCAAACCCCTTTACGACCGCGTAGTTATTAAGGCGGTTGAGGCAGAAGAAACCACTAAAAGCGGAATTATTTTAACCAGTGCTGCTCAGGAAAAACCCCAGGTAGCAGAGGTAGTTGCAGTTGGCCCCGGTGCAAAGGATGATAACGGTGCAAATATCCCCATGACCGTTAAGGTTGGCGATAAAGTTCTCACCGGTAAATATTCCGGCACCGAAGTTAAGGTGGATGGCGAAACCTACACCATCGTTCGTGAGGACGATATTCTTGCTATTGTAGAATAATTTACATTTAATACGTATTTTTGGAGGAAAATATTATGGCAAAAGATATTATTTACGGCGAAGAGGCAAGAAAAGCCCTCCAAGCCGGTGTTGACAAACTTTCCAATACCGTTAAGGTAACCTTAGGACCTAAAGGTCGTAACGTTGTTATTGAGAAAAAATACGGCGGTCCCCTTATCACCAATGACGGTGTAAGCATCGCAAAAGAAATTGAACTTGACGATCCCTTTGAAAATATGGGTGCTCAACTCGTTAAAGAGGTTGCCACCAAGACCAATGACGTAGCAGGTGATGGTACCACCACCGCAACTTTACTCGCCCAGGCACTTATCCGTGAGGGAATGAAAAACGTTACCGCAGGTGCTAATCCTATGGATGTTAAAAAGGGTATCCAAAAGGCAACCAATACTGCAGTTGAAGCGGTTATCCGTAATTCTCAAAAGGTATCCGGAACCAAGGATATTGCCCGTGTAGCCACCGTATCTGCAGGGGATGAAACCATCGGTAATCTTATTGCAGAGGCAATGGATAAGGTAACCGCAGACGGTGTTATTACCGTTGAAGAATCCAAAACTGCCGAAACCTACAGCGAGGTTGTTGAAGGTATGCAGTTCGATAGAGGATATATTTCTCCTTATATGGTAACCGATACCGATAAAATGGAAGCGGTTATTGATGATCCTTTCATTCTTATTACCGATAAGAAGATTTCCAACATTCAAGAAATCCTTCCCCTCCTTGAACAAATCGTTCAGGCAGGTAAGAAACTTGTTCTTATTGCCGAAGATGTTGAAGGTGAAGCCCTTGCAACCATCCTTGTAAATAAACTCCGCGGCACCTTTACCTGTGTATGCGTTAAAGCCCCCGGTTTTGGCGACAGACGTAAAGAAATGCTCCGCGATATTGCTATCCTTACCGGCGGTGAAGTTATTACCGAAGAACTCGGTCTCGATCTTAAAGATGCTACCGTTGCACAACTTGGCCGTGCTCGTCAGGTTAAGGTTCAAAAAGAGAATACCATCATTGTTGACGGTGCAGGAGATGCCGATGAAATTAAGGCACGTGTTGCTCAAATCCGTAACGAGATTGACCTCTCTACCTCCGATTTCGACCGCGAAAAACTCCAGGAACGTCTTGCAAAATTGGCAGGCGGTGTGGCAGTTATCAAGGTTGGTGCAGCTACCGAGGTAGAAATGAAGGATAAGAAACTCCGCATCGAAGATGCTCTTGCAGCCACCCGTGCCGCAGTAGAAGAGGGTATCGTAGCAGGTGGCGGTGTTGCCCTTGTTGACACCATCCCCGATGTTGAAGCCCTTGTAAACGAACTTGAAGGTGACGAAAAAACCGGTGCAAAGATTGTTCTTCGTGTTCTTGAAGAACCTATGCGTCAAATCGCTGTAAATGCAGGTATGGAAGGTTCTGTAATCATCAATAATGTTCGCTCAAACGGCTCTAAAAACTACGGCTTTGATGCTCATAAAGAGGTTTATTGCGACCTTATTGAAGCGGGTATCGTAGATCCTACCAAGGTAACCCGTTCTGCAATTCAAAACGCCGCATCTGTTGCTTCTATGGTGCTTACCACCGAATCTCTTGTAGCAGAGAATAAAGAAGATGCAGCCGCAGCAGCAACCGCAGCCGCAGCAGCGGCAGCAGCCGGTGGCGGAATGTACTAATACTGAATAATAAATAAAAATCAGGGCAATCGCACAGTGCGGTTGCCCTTTTTTGTTGGTGATAAAACGAATCGACATTGTTCTTATCATCCTATTTTATTAAATTTGATATTTTTTCTTTAATCTGCAAAAAAAATGTTGATAAAAGAGATGTATTGTGGTATAATTCAAGATGTCAAAATACAAAATTGGGTAACGAGGAACTTTTTTAGAAAAAACCCGATTTTTGTGCATAAAAAATTGTAGGAGGTAACACTCAAAATGAACAATGCATTAACCAACAATAAGTCCATTCTTGATTGGGTTAACGAGAAAATTGATCTTGTAAAACCTGATAAAGTTGTATGGATTGACGGTAGCGAAGAACAACTCGAAGCTCTTCGTGCCGAAGCAGTAGCCACCGGCGAAATGATTAAACTTAACGAAGAAAAACTCCCCGGTTGCTATCTTCACAGAACTGCAATCAACGACGTTGCTCGTGTAGAACAACGCACCCTTATTTGCACTCCCACCAAAGAACAAGCCGGCCCCACCAATAACTGGATGGAACCCGGGGAAGCATACGAAATGCTTTATAATATTGCCCGCGACAGTTACAAAGGCCGTACCATGTATGTAATTCCTTACTCCATGGGCCCCATCGGTTCTATGTTCTCTAAAGCAGGTATCGAACTTACCGACTCTATCTACGTTGTACTTAACATGGTTATTATGACCCGCGTAGGTAAGGAAGTTCTCGATGTATTGGGAGATAGCAACGACTGGGTACGCGGTCTCCACTGCAAATGCGACATCGAAGAAGAAAACAGATATATCTGTCAATTCCCCCAAGATAACACCATTATCTCTGTTAACTCCGGTTACGGCGGTAACGTTCTTCTTGGTAAAAAATGCTTTGCACTTCGTATTGCATCCTATCAAGGTAAACTTGAGGGCTGGATGGCAGAGCATATGCTTATCCTCGGTCTTGAAAATCCTGAGGGTGAAGTTAAATACATTGCTGCAGCTTTCCCCTCTGCTTGCGGAAAGACCAACTTGGCAATGCTTATTCCCCCCGAAATCTATCGCAACAAGGGCTACAAAGTATGGTGCGTAGGTGACGACATCGCTTGGATGAGAAAAGGTCCCGACGGACGTCTTTGGGCAGTTAACCCCGAAAACGGTTTCTTCGGCGTTGCTCCCGGTACCAACGTAAAATCCAACCCCAACGCTCTTGAAAGCACCAAAAAGAATACCATCTTCACCAACGTTGTTCACAATCTTGATGACAACACCGTTTGGTGGGAAGGTCTCGATAAGAATCCTCCCATGAATGCAGTTAACTGGAAGGGCGAACCCTGGGATTGCACCGACGGTTCTAAGGGTGCTCATCCAAACAGCCGTTTCACCTCTCCCGCTATCAACTGCCCCTGCATCAGCAGTGAGTTCGAAAGTGCACAAGGTGTGCCCATCTCTGCAATCGTATTTGGCGGCCGTCGTGCAAAGACTGCTCCCCTCGTATATCAATCCCGCGACTGGGTTAACGGTGTATTCGTAGGTTCTATTATGTCCTCCGAAACCACCGCAGCTGCATCCGGTGCAGTTGGTGTTCTCCGTCGTGATCCTATGGCAATGCGTCCCTTCTGTGGATATCATATGGGCGACTACTTCAAACATTGGATCGAAATGGGTAAAGAACTTGGCGACAAAGCTCCCAAAATCTTTAACGTTAACTGGTTCCGTCTTGATGATGAAGGCAACTTCATCTGGCCCGGATTCGGCGACAATATGCGTGTTCTTCTCTGGATCCTTGATCGTTGCGAAGGTAAAGCAAATGCTAACGAAACCGCAATCGGTTATATTCCCGGTATCGAAGATATCGACGTAGAAGGCATCGACATCAGCGAAGAAAATCTTAAAGATATTCTTTCTGTTGACGCAGAAATCTGGCGTGAAGAAGCAAAGGGCATCACCGAATTCTATGAAATGTTCGGCGATCATCTCCCTGCAGAACTTGCAAACGAGTTGGAACAACTCAAAGCACGTCTTGGTTAATAGATAAACAAAATAATAACAAACCGCCTTGCCGTTATGGTAGGGCGGTTTTCTGTTGCTTAAAATACTCAGATATGATATAATTGATAAAGCACTAACGACAAAAGGTGTATAAGTGGGGAAATAATCAATGAATATATTTAAAAAAGTACTTTTAAGGTCAATGTTATATACATTTTTAATAGTAGCACCAATGGCCTTGCTAATGATGGAAAAAAAGTATGTGATGATAATATTGGGTGTTCTTTTAGTATTATTATGTGCTTATTATGTTAAATGGAAGCATTATATATCTAAAGTCCGTTTTGTTCAACTTGAAAAACACCAAACTGAAAACGGTTGCTATAAAGAAGCAAAACCTATTAAAGAAGTCCAAGGGATAGCGGTTTTTTGCACAGAAAATAATGAGCCATATTTGAATACATATATTGATCTTGCAGATAAAGTGATTGCGAACGGGGAAAGCACACATTGGAACAATATTCATAACTCAAAGATACCACACGAATTTATTGGATTGGATGAAAACGGTGGTGTTGTAATAGTTAATACCCTTCCCCATAAATATGCTTGTAGCTTTAATGAGTGTAACTGTGGAATAGATCCTGATACGTTATCTAATAATTACATTAAAATTTATGTATGCAGAGATTTTCTTCAACAAAACAGTGAATATTTTAACAACACTGTTCGAAATGCGTTGGTTGAACTTTGTGGTGTCTTGTGCAATAAATATAAAATTAAACCAAATAGAATTATATGTGATCCCCTCTGTGATGAATGGTTTAATAAAAATGAATACTCCGAAAAAGAACTTAAATCTGACGTTGAATTGAGAAACCATCCACTAATGATGATTTATAATGGTTATCAAAGAATAAGACAATGGATTAAAAAACACTTTTGTAAACATAAAGCAATAAAAGAATATTCTGCTGAAGATTTGAAAAAATTACGAAAACAATATAAGGTGCTCAACTATATCCTTGTAATTTTATCACCTGTTTGGATTGTTTTTGTTAGGATAAGATATTATTTTACACTTAATATTCCTATTCATTTGTTTATTCCGTTAATTTTGATTATTATTATTGCCGATATAATGGAAAAAATAAAAAAACGAATAAATGAAATTGAGCTAAATGAACATGTGGAATCCGATAGCAAATTTACAGAAAAGTTGAATAAAATATGGATTTTTAGTCATAGGATTGCACTGATTATTCTTATGGTTTATTGGGTAATTAAACAATTTAGTTGAAAATTATTAAATTAATTGGTTGGAGAGTAGAGTGTGAGATTAAAAGATTTGCGTGAGGACAGAGATATTAAGCAATCTGAAATTGCTGAAATATTAAATGTCCGCCAAAACACGTATTCACAGTATGAAAACGGTCAACGTCAAATTCCCATTGATCTTTTGATTATTTTAGCAAAATTTTATAATGTGTCAGTGGACTATATTTTGGAACTAACCGATGTGGATAAACCATATAAAAGAGGAATTAAGGGATAGTGTAAAACACTATCCCTATTTATTATCATTTACCCTTGCAAAAACAGGAATTTTATTATACAATATATTTGTGAAACTATTGATATTATAAAGGGAGAAATAAAATGCGTACCGATATTGCAATAGATTTGGGCACCGATACCACCCGAATATTCAAAAATAAGAGAATAGCGTTATCAAAACCCAGTGCGGTTGCTATAGATAATATCCGCGGTGTGGGTGTGGTATATGGTAGTGATGCCCGTGCCATGATTGGTAGAACGGGCGATAGAATATCCGCAGTTTCTCCTATTGAACGCGGTACAGTTGCCGATTTTGAGTCGGCACAAATGCTTATTAAACAATATATATCCGACGTTAGCGGTAAAAAGATGATAAGACCCCGTGCCTTTGTGGCTATCCCCGGTGGCACAACCGCGGTGCAACAACGTTCGGTAATGGATGCATTAGAAAGCGCGGGTGCACGAAACGTATGCCTCGTTGAATCTCCTTTGGCGGCGGCGGTAGGACTTGGTGTAGATTTTTCCACCCCCCGTGGTGTAACTATAGTAGATATCGGCAAAGGCACTACCGATATTGGTGTGCTTTCTATGGGTGGACTCGCAAGATGCGAATCCATAAAACTTGCAGGTGAAGATTTCGATACCGCCATTGCCCGATACGTAAGACGTGAACATAATATCGACATTGGCATTTTAACCGCCGAAAAGATTAAAAAATCTATTGGATGCGTTATGCCTCGTCCCCTTGATGTAGGACTCTATATGAACGGTCTTAGTGTGTATTCAGGACTTCCCGAAAGTTTTGAAATTACCACCGAAGAGGTGTATTCAATAATGCTTCCCATAGCAGAAGATATTGTTAAAGCCATCAGAGGGGTATTTGACAGAACTCCCCCCGAAATGGTTGCCGATACAGCGGAGGATGGACTTTATCTTATTGGTGGAAGTGCCAACGTTTATGGAATGTCCGAATTCCTTTCGAAAAATCTTAAGGTTAAGGTTATCACCCCCGAAGAGCCCACCGAGTGTGTAATTAAAGGTTTGGGCGGTGCTATGGAAAATATCACCATACTTAAAAACGGTGATTACAGATATACAAGTTTAGAAGATTTGGTGATTGAATAATGCTTATAAACGGGGATAATTTATCCAAAAGTTTTGGCGTTAGAACCCTTTTCGAAGGTGTTACATTTAGTGTTGAAGAAAAAGATAGAATCGGTCTTGTTGGCGCTAACGGAACGGGTAAAACAACCTTTTTTGAGATGCTTCGAGGTGAATCATCCTACGATGACGGCACCCTTGTCCGATCTAAAAATATAAAACTCGGATATATGAAACAACAGGTAACTTTAGGTGGCGAAAAAACCGCCTACGAGGTTATTTTAGAGGGCTTTCAGCACCTTGTTGATATAGAAAAGGAACTTGATGAAATTGCCCTTGCCATTGAAGATGGAAATTCCGATGAAAAACTCCTTGAACGCCAACACATCCTTCGTGAAAAATACGAAAATATGGGTGGACTTACCTTCCGCAGTAAAATTAAATCGGCTTTATCGGGATTAGGACTAACGGAAGAAGAACAAAATCTTCCAATGTCCTCTTTAAGCGGTGGTCAACGCTCCAAGGTGAGTTTGGCAGGGCTTTTAGTATCAGATGCCAATATGCTTCTTCTTGACGAGCCCACCAACCATCTTGATATCAGTGCAATCGAGTGGTTGGAAGGTTTTCTTTCAACCTATCGCGGTGCCTTTATCGTTATATCCCACGACCGATATTTTTTAGATAAGGTTACCAACCGCACCTTTGAAATTCAAAACGAGCGAATGGCGGTATTTGAGGGAAACTATTCATCCTACTTGGACTTCAAAAAGAAGAAGTTAGAGGATGATACCAAACATTACGAAAACCAGGTAAAAGAGATAGAACGTCTTGAGCAGGTTGTAAAGCAACAGCGTCAATGGAATAGAGAAAAAAGCATTAAACGTGCTGAATCCAAACAAAAGGTTATAGATAAATTAGAGGCATCTTTAGAAAAGCCCGAAAGGGAAGAGGATACTATTCATTTTTCCTTCAAAACCGAACTTGCTGGGCCTAATGAGATGCTTGTTGTTAACGATTTAGAGGTATCCTTTGATAATAGAAATCTCTACAATAACGTCAATCTCAAAATAATGCGTGGCGAAAGAATATTCCTTATGGGGATTAACGGGTCGGGCAAAACCACCCTTCTTCGTCAACTTATGGGTCAGCAAAAGGGAACGGGTGTTATCCGTTTTGGTCCCGGCGTTAACGTAGGATATTACGACCAAGCCCAAGAGGGATTAACCGATAGTAAAACCGCCTTTGATGAGATAAGTGATACAAGACCCGACCTTACCAATACCGCAATCCGTAATGCCTTGGCGGCCTTCCTGTTTAGAGGGGATGACGTATTCAAAAAGGTGGGAGATTTAAGCGGTGGCGAAAGGGCAAGGGTGTGCATCCTTAAACTTATGTTGTCGGGTGCAAATTTGCTTATTCTTGACGAACCTACCAACCATTTAGATATCGGCTCTCGCGAAGCCCTTGAAACTGCCCTTGCCGATTACAACGGTACCCTTTTGATGGTAAGCCACGACCGATATTTTATAAATAAGTTGGCAGATAGAATATACTATCTCGAAAATGGTGGCGTCGCTTCCTATATGGGCGGATACGATGACCTTAATCGTGCGTTAGAGCGAATAAGGGAACAAAATATCCCCGAAAAAAAGGAAAAGATAGCAAAACCTAATGATTATAAACTCCGCAAAGAATATGAATCGGCAAAGCGTAAACTAAAGGGTGCAATTGAACGATGCGAAAAGGCACTCGAAGAGGTTGCAGTGGAAATATGCGAGGTGGAGGAAGAACTTGCTCTTCCCGAAAACTCAGCCGATTTTGAAAAGATAATGGAACTCACAAACCAACTTGATGCCCTTCAACAAAAGGAAATAGAACTTATGGAAGAATGGGAAAAAATGAGCGGTGAGTTTGAAGAAAAATATGCCGAATAAAATGACGTAAAGGTGGTGGAAATTTTGCCAATTACACTTGAAAACATATCGAAAAACTTTGAAAACAAATCGGTTATTAAAGACCTTTCATACACCTTCCCCGAAAAGGGTGTGGTGGCCGTAACGGGTATGTCGGGTGTGGGCAAAACCACCTTGATTAGAATTATATTAGGTTTAGATAGGGCAGATAGCGGAAAAATCACGGGAAATAATGCAAAATTCTCGGTGGTATTTCAAGAAAATCGACTTGTCCCCACGTTAACTGCTATTGAGAATATCCTTTTCACAACCGATGAACCAAAAAGCAAAGATAATATAATAAAAGCAACCGAATTGTTAAAAGCGGTGGGACTGAAGGGTGAAGAAAACACCCTGCCAAAGGAACTTTCGGGTGGAATGGCACGACGTGTCGCCATTGCAAGAGCGTTGTGTGTAGATGGTATTCTCGTTTTAGATGAACCCTTTAAGGAGATAGATGAACAAAATCGAATGAAAATTATCCCCTTAATAAAAACCCGAAGTGAAAAAGATTTGGTAATCCTCGTAACCCATAACGAAAATGATATAACCGACCTCGACGCAATGGAACTTAAATTATAAAACAAAAATCTCCGTTAAAACGCAGAAAACTGTGTTCTAACGGAGATTTATTTTATTTTGCCACGTTACAAGAAACGATTAAATATTCAAAACCATATATGTTTTTTACAAAAAGAGTTAGGGATGAATCTTCCCTTTCAAGGGCGGTTTTGTCGGCGTGTTTTTCGTACCGCAAATTGCTTACCAAATAGGTGTAACGACTACCCTCAACATCGGTAAATGTTACGGTATCCCCCACCGATATTTCACGGTAAAAATCATACTGTCCCTTTTGGGAGGTTAATCCGATTCGCATTGTGCCATCGTAAATACTGCCATAAAATTTGCAGGGATGTTTGGTAACATTCCCCCAATCGTTGCAAACGGGAAGGGAAGAATCAAAACGGGGCATTTCTAAAACCCCTACAAAATCCTCACCCTCTAAAGAAAGGGTGGGCATTGTGTTGTTTTGTCTTTCCTCTAACGAAGAATTTTGTACCTGGGGGATTGTTTCAAAAATGGTGGTAACCAAACTTTCAGCCCTTTTTATAGAAGAATGAATACTAAATTGCCACCAAGAAAGCAATCCCACGGCAAGGGCAAGTAGTACTACCCCTGCGGTGATACAAATTTTGCGAAAAATGCCTTTGTTTTTACTCATTGTTACCGCGTCTCTTTTCTACAATTCCCAAAATAATAAGCAATAATCCCGAAACGTTCATAATAATAACGTAAAGCAAAAGGTTGGATGTTTCACCGGTTTTGGGGAAATCATTGGGATTTTCGCCACCCTCGGTGTAGGTGTTTGTAACCACAAAGGATGACCCTTTTTCCTCCACCGTCATAGCATATCCCTTGGGGATATTTCTTTCAATCACAGTCCATTTTGAGCCGTCATCATTTGCCTTCCAAGTAAATGCCCAGTTGTTTTCATTTGAAAGTATAACCTTTTCATAAAGGTTGCCGTTTTTGAAGATTTCAACCTCAACATTTTTGGGGCGGATGTTTTCCTCATCACCCTTCCAAAGTTTTAGGATTTTAAACTCTTTCTCTTCATATTCGGGGGGCAAAATTCCCGCCTTACAATTAGCCGAAATATCATATTGCCAAATGCCCTCGGCATCAAGGTCGGGCAAGGATATAAGTGCCGATTCAAAGGAGTATTTATAATCCCCTTTGCTTACGGTGTCTACCACCGCGAGGTACAACCCCACATCCAACTGTTCAAAATTTGCCTTGCCTAAGGAGTCGGTTTTTACACTGTAGGTGGCATCTATTTTGTTGGCGAAAATGTAAGATTCCAAGGTGGATGAAATAACGTTCCACTCCGCCGAGGACTTAACCCCATTAAGTGTAAGATTAGCCGATGCAAAGGGTTCGGTTAAGGTGTATTGAAAATCAAATGAAACCGTTGCCACCTTAAACAATCTTACATCCACATCTTCAAAGGCGGTGCCATCGTAAAGGTAGTTAAGGGTGAGAGTGCAATTTTTTTGTGTGTCAATTTTACTCTTTGCCTCGGTGGTGGAGGATGCCTGTGCAAAACAGGGAAGGAATAACATATTAAAAACAAGCAAAAGTACAACTATAACAGTTCTTCTTTTATCCATTCATCTTCCTCCTTCGAAATTAGTGGTTTGCTACCTTTATCTCGGTATTTTACCATCAAAAAGATTAACAAAATAAGCAAAATTGGTGCCGCTACAACGGGAGTTGCAACGAGAGAGTCAATGCGATAAGCGTTTGACGTAACGTGTAATACGGGGGCGGCATTTTCAATTCGTGTGCCGCGAACTAAAAGACGGTGGGAATTAATTCCATAAGGTGTGCAGGTAAGTAGGGTGCATAAATCCTCACCGGGAACAATTTTTATATCCTCCACCTCATCGGGGCGAACGATTTTAATTTGATCCACCTGATAGGTAAAGGTTTGATTCAAGGTGGTAAGGGTAAAGGTGTCGCCTATTTCCATCTTATCAAGATTTGTAAAAAGTTTAGCGTGGGGAAGTCCACGATGTGCCGAAAGAACACAGTGGGTGTTTTCGCCACCAACGGGGAGGGAGGTACCCTCAATATGACCGCAGGCAACGTTAAGCACTTCGGCAGAAATTCCGTGATAAAGGGGAATTTCTACCCCAAGTTTTTGAATAGATACATACCCCATAATGCCGTTGTTACCAACGTTGAGAATGTCGTTGTATCCTTTAAGTTTGTAGTAATCGTTTAACGGAAATCTAAGTTTATAAAGTTCAGCGTTATAGTTTTCGGCTTCTTTGAAATACTTTTCAAAATCTTCGGGCTTTAGAGACTCTAAAATCTCATTATAATTTTCAACCGCCTTGGTTTGGGTTTTGGAATTCCAATATTGGCTCACGGACGGATAAAGCAGTCCACAGACGCCTACGAAAAGCATCAGAACCAAAAATATTCCTATTTTACTTGGTTTCATAAGCATCTCTCCACTGCTTTAGTGAAATTAGGATAGCGGCGGACGGCGGGTGATCCACCCGCCGCTACTCATAATTTAGTTAGTAGTTAAATCGGGAACTAAAATATTAGTCTTCGTAAACGGACATCTTTTTGCGAGTAATCATAAATACTGCTGCGAGGATTACGAGCATGGTGCCGCCACCGATTAACAACAAGGTACCCATTGCACCGGTTTCGGGAAGGATAGTACCGGTTTTGTTAATGATATCCTTTTCGATAACACCGGTGTCAACGATACCGGTACCCATTTCGCCACCGTCTAAAGAAACGAGGGTGGGTTCGCCTGCGGTTTCGCTGTGGATAGCAGTGATGGAGAACAAGATATCGGACATTTTGTTGTAACCTTCGGGAACGGTGGTTTCTTCCAATTTGTAGTCACCATCGTCAAGACCTGCCCATTCGAAGGTGGTCATATCGCCACCAACCAATTCGGTGCCGATAACGGTGTAGGTGCCGTCAACGTTTTTCTTAGAAAGGGTAAAGCCAGCGCCTTGGAGTTCATGACCGTGAGCGTCGGTTTTGTTAACTACTACTTTGTAGGTGAAAACAATAACCTTATCTTTTTCGGTTTCACCGGTGGAATCGCCATAGGGATTGTTGGAGAATTCGAGGTAAACTTCGTTGGGGTTGCCTGCAGCACCAAGAACAGCATTTTCGTTGAGGGTTGCTTCGTAGTAAACAACAAAAGCGGTGTCTTTGCTAACGCCTTCGATTTCAAATACGTTGTCGCAACCGATTTCAAAGGTGCAATCGTCGGTGAAGTCGTGAAGTTTAACGGTGAAGAATTCGGTAACGTCTTTAGCAGCATCGTTCAAGTCGGTATCAACGTCTGCTTTGTATTTGGTGTCATACATATAAACTTTGAAGCTACCTTCGTTAAGGGTTAAACCTGCAGACATAGTATCGTGGAAAATCATTTTGTAGGTGGTGTAGTATTGAGCGTTGCTGGGAAGAGTACCGGTCAATTTGAAGGGAACAACGTCACCGAAATCGTGGTCGGCAGAGTCGTGCCAAGCATTGTCGAGGATGCTGTCATCTTCGCTGTCTTCAATATCCTTAACCTTTTTCTCAACGGTGGGGAGAGCGGTCTTGGGTTTAATGGTAAGAGCATCTTGACCTTTGGTGTCAACCATAACGAGGGAGTTTGCAGCGTTGCCGGAGATATCGGTAACGTCAGCAATCATCCAGTAACCTTGTTCAACGTTGTCGTTAGAACCGGTCAAGTTTTTAGCATCAGCTTCGATGTTAGCTTCTTTAATTGCACGATAAACACGGTCTGCAACTTGACGCATGGTGTGATATTCATCACCATTGTCGCTAACTTGGTTGTTGAGGTATTGGAGAATTTGGTCATCGGTAATACCTGCTGCAGTAGCGGGTTTTACTTGAGTATCCCAAAGATAGTTACCGCCGTTAGCATGAACTTCTTCTTGTAAAATGGTGCGATATTTTGCATTTACGGTGTATGCATAGTTGTAGCAAGCATCAACGTGAGCACCTTCGTGTGCGGTGTGATGACCTTCGCCTTTTAAGCTGGTGGTCAAGTTGAGGAGTTTGTAACCTTCATAGTTTTTACCATCGGAATTTTGAATGGTAAGGGAGGTGTTAGCTGCGAATACAGGAAGGGTTAAGGCCATAACCATAGCCAAAGCCAAGAAAATTGTGATTAATTTTTTCATTTTTCTTTAATCCTTTCTTTTTTGAAATATATGTTTATGATTCATCTTAAGGCACTATTTTGCCTAAAAAGGTGGAGCTCACCCGATTCTCCTCCTTTCTCGCTTGCGTCTCTTGATGAATCTATATACAAATGGTGTAATAATGAGTATTACACTCGCAAGTATCAAGGGGAAGATACCGGGGCCACCCGTTTCAGGGAGGTTGTAGTAATTTGGGGTATTGGTCGCGTTGACCATTCCTATTTGCTCATAGGGAATACGAATTGCATCTATATCGCCTATAACGTCGCTATAGTCCTTGCAAGTTCCGTCGGGGGAATCGCAGAAACAGAACCAATGTTTAGTATCGTCAAGTTGATATCCCGGGGGAGGTTTTATCTCTTGCATATAGTAGAGAACATGCTCACGCAAAACGATACCTTCAATAATATTGGTTTCGAAAAGGAGATTTCCGTTTTCGTCGGTAACCCCCGTGGTAATTAAACCGCCGTTGGAATTGTAAAGTCCAAAGGTTGCACCGGCTAAGGGTTTGTTTGTCAACGCACAGGTTTTATGAATATTTACCTTGTAGTTCTTTGCGGATATGTTAATATCGGCATAAACCTTTTCAACCGTATCGTTGGTCATCTCTTCGCCCCACAAGGTAATGGTGGCAGAGTTGGTATATTTTATAGCACCCGTAGCGTTCTTGGGCATTATCAAGGTGGCATCGTAGTCAAGAAGATATTTAACGGGTTGTGGTCGTAAAATCGTAATATCCAAAACGTGTACTTCGTTGCCGTTTTCATCGGTTTGGTTGCCCGTACCGTCATATTCTACGGTGTAATCCACGTCTTGTTGTAGTTTTGTTACGTTGCCGTTTTCATCCTCCGACGTGATTACTAGCGAACCACTAATAAAGGCAAGGGTGTCGGTCATAACGTCGTGGATTTTTAAGGGTGAACCATCGGTAAGTACAACCTTGGCTTCGTTGATTGTAATTTTATAGTTTGCGGTGTAACCGTCAAAGTCGTGGGTAAGTTCTTTTTTGAACAAACCGGGGATGGGTACTATTGCATCCGACCTGTCGATGGAAGCACCGCCCACCGCACCTTCGGGGATGTAGAACAACTCAACAAGGTTTTGAAGTTGATATCCGTGTCCGCCGTAATGACCTATAAGTTCAAGGTCGTGGGTTTCGTAAACGAAGGTAAAGGTTGTAAGTTCGGTTGTTGTCCAACATTGGCAGAAACCGTTTGTGGCATAGGTGCCGTCATCCTTTAGATACCAATATTCACCACAACCCGACTCCCAGTGACAGGTGTCGGGGGTACATTGGCAACGGGTTAAGAGGTTAAACTCTCTACCGTGGGTAATGCCGTTTTCGGTGGCTGACCATCCGTTATCCCAAGCGAACATATCATCTGCCGTAGCATCTTGTATTCGGGGGACTTCAATGGTTGTGCCGTTGTATTCCACTGTAACTTTGGCAAGGTGGGCATCGTTTTCAACAAGCCCCGTTATTTGACCGCTACTGTTGAGCAGTTTCATATTATCCATTATGTACCAATGGTAATCCGCTCGTTTGCCCTCCTGTCTTGGAGGAATGGTGGCTTTGAATTCCCAACGGAATCCGCCACCCTCGGCATCCGAAACGAAGGCACCGTTTTTAACAATTTCACCCGTGGCATCACCTTGGGTAAAGTTTACCCAAGCGTAACCGTAGGCACCGTCAATGGTGACATCGTTTTCGTAACCAAAGGTACCGCCCATACCCGTAGGTAGGGGAGTGGAGGTGTAATCAATGTAGTAATACCAACCTTCGTTGCCAAGGGTTAATTCTCCGCACCATTGACAAATTACCGTGGTGGGCATTTTGTAAGTCCAACCGGTTTCGGTCCAAATAAGGTGGGGATCATCGGCAGAAACGTGCCAGTTGTGCCACTGTCCGTCGCTGGATGAAGCACCAAAGTTAAGACCACCTGCAATATCCGACTCGGTGAATCGGTGTTTTTTACTCCATTCACCGTCTATTATGCGGTCGGTGATGATGTTACCGGGAATTTGAGAATCCTTGTTACCGATTATCTCAATTCCCCAATATATCTTGCTTTGGTCAACGCCGTTGCTACCTGCAACACCGCCCTGATTACCCCACTTATTAACGTAGGTGGGATTGGTTTGAACGGGGGGCTTTTCTACAACAACGGTTATCTTACCATCAAAGTCAATGGGGTCTTCTTGTTCGGGGAAGTGAAGTCCCATAGTAGCACTAATGGTGATGTCGGTATGCTTGTTTATGTTGTTGTTAAAGACCATAGTGATAAGACCTGTGTCGGTAACCGTCCAAGTACCAACGTTGGTACCATCATTAAGGATGAACATTCCCTCACCGCCGTCAACCATAAGTCCGTTGGAGATTTGGTATTCGTACGTTCCGGGGTGGAAACCGTTAGGACTGTTAAAGGAAAGGGTTAATTTGTAACCCGTGTTTGCCTGAGCAATATAGTTGCCGTTTTCATCCTTGGGCAACTCTTGGTTATTTTTGTTAAGGAGGGTGAAGAAGTATTCGCCCCCGTTTGCTTTAAGATAGGCATCTAAATCTTCAGCGGGTGAGGATGACCTTAAAGCATAATTTATTACCTGCATTGTGGAGGTGCTTTCGGTATAGGTGGATTTACCTTCAAAGATAAACACCGCAGGGCCATTTGAAATATCCAACAATTTATGTTTAGATATCTCGGCACTAACAAGTCCCCAACCTGAAATACGGTTATCCTTTAGAGATATAGAACTGCTTGTTACGGCATCGTTAATATCACCGCGGATGACCTGCATAGTGGAACTTTGAACCTCGGCAATAATTCCCACGGTGTTATCCTTAAAGAATACCAAATCACCGCTAACGGGGGTGTAGTGGCCAAAGAATTCAAACCTGCCTTTGCGACGCCATTGGTCTGCCATAGAAAGAGCACCCGTGTTGCTGGGGAACTCGTTGGCATCGGCGCCTGCATAGTGCAAACAGAATGATACAAAGGTTGCCGACCAGTTGGTGTAGGGTGTTCCATACCAATCGCCGTAGCGGGTGTATCCGTGACGAATGCCCTCTTGATTTATTTCAAAATTGCGTTTGCTTTCTTTGTATCCCACCTGCATTTTGGCAATGCCAACTAAATCTTTACAAAGATTGCCCGAATAGGGATAACCGCTAAACATTTGTTGCCAAACAAGTTGAGACTCTACATCGGCGGTTTCATCGGAGTAACAATCAATGGTGTGAATGTGCTCAACGAGAGGACATGGGGTATCTCCGCTTTGACATTTTTCATCGTGGGAGTGTTCTACAAATCCACAGTCGGCATCCCCCGCAAGGGTAAGACCGGGTTGACGCAAAGCCCAAAATACGTCTAATGAAACTACAAGGGAGAGCACCAACAAAACAGCGGTCAATCGCATTCTTTTAAGTTTTAATTTTTTAACTCTTGCTATACTTTCGGCAATAATATCTTGCATGACTCTCCCTCCTTTCATTAAATGTTTTTAGGTGTGTTTATGAAACAATACCTATTTCCGAGAGCGGCCAAACTCTTATAAATACTCTGCCAATAATGTCTTCTCGGGATATAGCCCCTATAACCGAGTTGCGGCTATCAACCGAGTTGGAACGCTTGTCCCCAAGTACGAAGTAACTCGTTCCGGGTACTTTGTAAGGGAATTCCAAATCGCAATCCCCAATGCCTTTTTCACTAACGTAGGGCTCATCCAACAACTCGCCGTTAACGTAAACGTTTCCGTCGGCATCAATGGCGACTTCATCTTCGGGTAGAGCAACCACCCGCTTCAACAAAATTTTGCCCTGATAATAAAATCCAATCAAATCACCACGGTCAAATTTCTTTGTTTTAAGAAGAACCACAATCTCATTGTGTTCAAGGGTGGGGGACATACTGTCGCCCGATATTTGAAGAATGGGTAAAAACAAAGTTGTGATTAAAACAGCAATAGCGGCAACAACTATCAGTACCGATACGGTACCGCGAAGTGCCTGCTTGTAATACGTTCTTCTTCTTATCCTCTTTCGTTCGGTTTGTATGTCGGTTAAAGAGGGAATGGTAACTTCCTTTTCTTGTTGGTTATGCATCTTTTGTATCCTCGCAAGATTCATTATTTAACATTCTTTTCATTGCATCTAATTTTGCAAAAATATCTTCGGCTTCTTTAAGAATTTCAGTTGGTTCTTCTTTGGGAACTTCTTTTTCGGGTTCTTCGGTAACTTCTTCAGGAATTTCCTCGGGAGTTCCTACGGGATTTTCTTCAGTTACTTCTTCGGGAATTTCTTCCTTTTGTTCTTTTGAATCCCCATGCATTTTTGCATATTCTTCTTCGGTCTTTGCCCTAAGTTCTTCAATTTCACGCAAATAAATATCTGCAGTCCTTTGGGCGGTGGCAAGTAAATCGGTAACCGCAACACTTGCATCAGCAATAGACCCCGCCGCCGAAAGGCGAAAATGCTTGTCCTCTAACTCCTTTTTTAGGGTTTCAATTTCTTCCTTCATTTCGTCTTCGTTTTTCTTTAATTGATATATTATGTCCACAAGTTCTTTTCGACTTAAATGCTTTAATTCTTTGCCTAACATACTAAAACTCCTTAATGAAACCTACCTTTTTACCGATTTTCGACATAAAATGGCATTTTAACATCTTATTATATCATATATGATATAATAAAGCAACGAAATTTAGCGAGATTTGGTGGATTTTGCGGCGGAAAAACACAAAATGCCCCTCTAAAAAAAGAGGAGCCAACAAAATATATTAACCTGATAATAGAAGGAACAGAGGTGTTTTTGGTGGACGTTGGTTGATAGGTTTAACTAACAATCCACAAAGACCTATTTATTATATATTTTGGGTGTGACAAACCTCTTACAAAACACCCGTTTTTTTTGAGAAAAAACAACAAAAAAGCCCCCTCAAAAGAGGAGGCAAATAACGTTATTATGTTCTTTAACATTCCTTTTTTATCTTAAAAATTGCTCTTAAAATTCCTTTAAGCATTTTTGGACTCTTTACCACTACGATTTTCATAAGATTACCTCCAAAAAATTTGTTGGCTAACAAAATAGAGTAATTATCCCTAAAAGCACCAACATTATGGCTAAAAGTGTAACCAACCACTCGGTGGGGCAAACGCAAGAAACAAGTAAACCTATCCCAAAGGCAACGATCACTTTTCCCGGCTTAAACCCTCTTTTCATAGTAAAATCCCCCTTTGGAATATTGTTTTACTAACATTCTATTCCAACGGGGGATATGTGTTAACTATTTTTAATATTTTCAATAATGCTTTCGGCAACCTTTATTCCATCAACGGCGGCGGAGGTAATACCGCCTGCGTATCCTGCACCTTCACCACAGGGATATACTCCCTTTATATTGGATACAAGATGCTCATCCCTCAAAATTCTCACGGGGGATGAACTTCTTGTTTCGGGACCTGTTAGGATGGCGTCATCCATATCGAAACCCCTGATTTTTTTGCCGAATTCCACAATGCCAAGTCGCAAAGATTTAGTAACAAAGTCGGGAAGATATTCATCCAATTTAACAAACTTTGTATTTGGCAGATATGAGGGTTTTACCTTTCCGAAGTTTTTAGATGTGCGATTTTTTAGGAAATCCCCAACAAGTTGCACGGGAGCGGAGTAATTTTCGCCTCCCGATACAAAGGCGTCTCTTTCAATTTTACGCTGAAATTCCACACCTGCAAGGGGATGCTCACTTTCAAAATCTTTCGGCTCCACCGAAACGAGCAAAGCACTGTTGGCATTTTCACCATTTCGTTTAGATACGCTCATTCCGTTGGTGCATATCATACCCTCTTCACTGGCGGCGGGAACCACCGTGCCACCGGGACACATACAAAAAGAATATACACCGCGACCATCCTCTAAATGACAACTGAGTTTATAGTCGGCAGGAGCAAGGGCAGGATGAATGTATGCATCGCCATATTGGGATTTATCGATAAGCGTTTGGGGATGCTCCACACGAACACCCACCGAAAAGGGCTTTTGACACATATCGAATCCCTTATCGTAAAGCATATAAAATGTATCCCTTGCGCTATGTCCAATGGCAAGAATGATTTTATCGCATTCAATATATTTTTCGCCGTCGGGGGAGGATACAACCGCACCCTTAACGGTGTTGTCTTTAATATCAATATCTACAAGTCGGTGAGAAAAAAGAACTACACCACCGAGATTCAATATCTCCTGGCGAATACTCTTAACTCCTAAAACCAAACGGTCGGTGCCGATGTGGGGTTTGGCATCGTAAAGAATATCGGGAGCGTTACAGTGTTTTGAAAGTTCCTCCAAAACGTACCTGCAACGGGGATTTTTAATGCCCGTATTCAGTTTGCCGTCGGAAAAAGTTCCTGCTCCACCCTCACCAAATTGGATGTTGCTGTTAATATTCAGTTTGCCCGAATTTTGAAATTCAGTTATGTCTTTTGTTCTTTGTTCAACACATTCTCCTCTTTCAAGCAGAGTAACCTTTGCCCCTGCTTTTAGAAGAGTAAGGGTGCAAAACAGCCCCGCAGGACCGCTTCCCACCACAATAATATGCTGACCTTTGCATAAATCCCCTGTGGGAGGGGTATATTTTTCTCCACTAATCTCTGTAAGATTATTATTTTGTTTTATCATTGCGGTGGTGTCAAAATCTATGGTGCAAATAAAATGGACGTTGTTCTTTTTTCTCGCATCCACCGATTTTTTATAAAGAGAACAATTAAAAATATTCTTTTTAGATATTCCCACTTCTTTAGAGATTACACCCTCTAAATTGCTAAAATCGGCATCAAGGGATACCTTAACGTTAGATAACCTATAAATTTTAATCACCCCACAGTCAAGTGAAAATATAAATAAGACCTATGCCTTCTTTTTTCGGTCGTGGAAGAAAATTCCCGTAATTGATGAGATGATGCTAAGCGATTCGCATATAATTCCACCAATGGAAAGTGTAAATATATTATAGATAAGCCATAAAGGACATCCAATTAAAGAAAAATAACGAATGTGCTTTGCCTTGGGAAGGGAAAAACTAATTGTAACAACGGTCATAGATATAACGGGTAGCAATTCCAAAAGACAGTTGCTGACCGACCACTCTTTATCGAAAACAAGGAATGTGGCAAGATAAACTACAACGTATATAATGAAAAATATCCACAGCCATATTTTTTTATCGGCACGGAATTTCTCTTTATTTGCATAAATAAAAGCTCTTACTACCGCGATGATGTTGAGTAAAGCCCCCGTAGGAGCATTCAGCATAAAGAAACTCACGCTAAAAAATAATGCGCCAAAAAATTGGAATATGAGAATTCCTTTTTTGGATTTTTGTAGAAATGAACCGCTGTTGAATATCATTCCAAGAACACTCAAAATTTCAGCAATCAAAATAAAAGTAGTCATCTCGCACCTTCTTATAAAAGATGATACAATTATACCACACGAAAATTTTATGTCAATAAAAAATGCCCTCGACATTTGTCGAGGGCAAAATTATTATAGATTATTCGATTTCACCACGGGCTTTTGCTTCCTCAATAACCTTTTGAACTACGGGTTGAGGAGCTTCTTCGTAACGTTCAAAGGCGAGAGAGAAAGAACCTCTACCTTGGGTTACAGAACGAAGAACGGTGGAGAAGTCACCTGCTTCAGCCATGGGAACTTCAGCTTCAATGATTTGCATTCTGGGTTCACCTGCGGGGCTCATACCCATAACGCGGCCGCGACGTTTGTTAATATCACCCATAATGTCGCCCATATTATCATCGGGAACAATAGCTTTAAGGGTACCAACGGGCTCGAGCAAGGTGGGAGATGCTTGGGTGAATGCTGCTTTGAAGGCGAGAGCGGCAGCCATCTTGAAGGACATTTCGGAAGAGTCAACGGGATGATAAGAACCGTCATCCAGGGTGGCGTGAATACCAACAACAGGATATCCTGCCAAGGGGCCCTTTACCATACAGTCGCGAAGGCCTTTTTCAACGGCGGGGAAGAAGTTACGGGGAACTGCACCGCCGAATACCTTTTCTTCAAATACCAAATCATCGCTATCACAGGGAGCAAATTGAATCCAAACGTCACCGAATTGACCGTGACCACCGGATTGTTTCTTGTGTCTACCTTGAACACGAACCGCCTTGCGGATAGTTTCGCGATAGGCAACTCTTGGGGTAGAAAGGGTAACGTCAACGCCAAATTTAGATTTAAGTTTAGAAACAACAACGTCAAGATGTTGTTCACCAAGACCCGAAACGATGTGTTCGTGGGTTTCGGTGTTGGCGTGTTGAGAGAGTGTGGGATCTTCTTCAATAAGACGGTTAAGACCGTTGACGATTTTTTCTTCATCACCGCGATTAACGGGACGGATACACATAGGAAGACAGGGTTCAGGGAACTCGATGCCGGTAAGGATAATTGGTTTAGATGCAGCACAAAGTGTGTCGCCGGTATTTATGGTGGCAAGTTTGGCTACACAACCGATATCACCTGCGGTAACAACAGAGGTTTCCTCGGTTTTTCCGCCCTTAACAATAAATAGTTTGTTAACGCGTTCTGCTTCACCGGTACGTCCGTTGATGACGGGGGTGTCGGCAGTAAGTTTACCCGACATAACCTTGAAGTAGGAACGTTTACCAACCTGAGGATCGGCAATGGTTTTGAATACGATAGCGGCCAAAGGTCCGTTTTCGTCAACCGAAAGTTTAATTACTTCTCCGTTTGATGTAGCGGGAAGAGGAATGGTTTCGTTAGCGCCGGGAGCATATTTAGAAATACCGTTAAGAAGTTGGTCAATACCCTCTAAGGTGTAACCTGAACCGCAATAAACGGGGGAGATATCACCGGCTTTAACAGCAGTGTAAACACCCTTGATGATTTCTTCGTGGGTGAATTTTTCACCGCTAAAGTATTTTTCCATCATTTCTTCGTCGGTGGTAGCAACCGCTTCGTTAAGTTGGGTTACATATTCTTCAAAAGCGGAAAGATCAGCAGGACTTTCTGAAATTTTGCCGTTATCATAACAGAACATTTTTTCGGTAAGGAGGTTAACATATCCCTTAACTTTGCGGTCTTCCACAACGGGAACAAGGATAGGACAAACGGTATTACCGAAGTTTTCAATAAGTTGATCTAATGTACGCTTGAAATCGGCGTGTTCAGAATCCATATGGGATACAAAGAACATTTTTGCCTTCTTTTGTTTACAAGCGGCTTTATATGCCTTTTCGGCACCGACAGTAACGCCGGATTTACCGGAAACTACAATAAGAACGGTGTCGGCGGCACGAAGACCTTC
>JAFVID010000019.1 GCA_017474205.1 Clostridia bacterium
CGACCCCGCAGTAGGGCATCTTGTAACAAAGAATTTCACCCTGAAATTGTTGTGGAAGGATGCTCCCGCACCATCGCCCACCCTGATTGATAGTGTTGACGTTTATATAAACCCGCCAATTATAGGTTCGACTCTCGACTACACAACCGAAACCACAGGTACGCCACCATATACTACGGGTGTTCGTCGTTGGTATAAAGGCGGTAACGTAGGTGTTCCCGGTACCCAACTTGATTCCAACGCTATTGTAGAGCCTGATACTACCTATATTTTAGACTTTACTGTGGCTCCAAACGATGGTTATACCCTTGACAATTCAACCGTTGTTAAACTCAATGGTGAAACAGCCATTAAGGTTTCTACCCTTTATGGCACAAATATCGCTGTTTACCGCGTAGCGCTTACTTCACCAAAGATTGAAATAGTTAATGCTAATGCCATTATAACTGCACCTGTTGCAGGTGAAAATCCAAGCTACAACGCAATCTCTGCAGACCCTGATAAATATGATGTAACGGTTGATTCTTGGTATTTGCGTGAAGGAACGTTCCCTACCCTTAATACAACTGACACATTTGAAGCAGGCAAAAGTTATGCGGTTCGCATTAAATTCACAGCGAAAAATGGCTACACATTTATAGGTGCTACCACTTATACTATAAACGGTCTTGCAACCACCGGTTACGGTGAACCGTCAGCCTGCCAAATAACATTTGATATTCCTGCTAATCCGCCACAACACGATTTTGACACAAGTGAATGGGGTTATAAAGATAGCACAGGTCACGCACACGTATGTCAGACACCCGGTTGTATTGACCATCACGATGACATTAAGCCTCATGTAGAATCAGAGTGGAAGTATGAAGCATCCGTTCATATTAAAACCTGCACCGAGTGCGGTTATTTTATAAAACGGGAAGCTCATATTGACCAAAACGATGACGGATATTGTGACGTTTGTGAAACTGTAGAATATGTAACAGTAGAAATTCCATTCATCAAGGTTGTTAAACAAACCGGAGATAAAACACCGGGTCAAAAAACCTTTAAGTTTGAGATTTTTGACTTTGGTCACAGCGAAGCTGCCGACCACGTTGAAATTATTGCGAACACAGTTTCAACCAGTGGTAAAGGTGAATTTGACGGTATTCTTAAACTCAAACTTACCAAAAAAGGTTATCTCGAAGAAAATTATCTCGACGAAGGCTTCTTTGTAAAAGAAACAATTGAAACCGCAGAAGGTTGGGAATACTCAACAGCTGTTTGGTATGTAAGTCCAAACTTTAGCGGTGTTGGTTGGATTTATAAGGTTGTAGAGAACGGAAACATTGTTCCTGACGAAAAGGATGAAATGATATTTACCAATAGCTATAACGTTAAAAAAGATCCTATTGCCGAAGACGAAAAAGAACCAGAAAAAGAACCAGATAAAAAGCCTGAAAACCAATCGCCGCAAACAGGTGATACTACTCCATTTGCAGTTATCAATTTTGTTCTTTTTGGTGGACTTATGTTAATATATTTTAGAAAGAAACTCTTTATAAAATAGTATCCGAC
>JAFVID010000020.1 GCA_017474205.1 Clostridia bacterium
GACAGTCTCGGTGGTGGTGTTGCTGTGATCGCACTCAGGCTCAGCTTCCACAACAGCCTCGCAGCCGTCGCAGTAACCGTCGCCGTCCTCATCGGCGCAGGGCTCGGTGGTCTCGGAGATAGGCTCACCGCAGACGCAGATAACGATCACAGCATGAGTACCATCGCCGTTGTCCTCAAAGGTCGTGACCCTATCGGTGTGCTTGCAGCTGAGGTCGCTGCCGCAGAGGTCACAGACCAGATCGCCATCTGCAGAGATGCAGGCTGCATTTTCTCTGGAGACCGCATCGCCGCATTTGCAGGTCATGACGATATCATGGGTCTCATCGCCAACAGGCTCGTAAACAGGCTTGAGATGTCTGTGGGCGCAGGGGATCTCTGCACCGCAGACATCACAGAGGGTATCGCCGTCATTGTCGAAGCAGTCCTGTGTCACAGAAGTGCCAACGAGGACTTCTACAGTGCAGACTGCATTGCCTTCGGCATCGGAAACGGTCAGTGTGGCCTCGCCTTCGGAGACAGCGGTAATGACCAGAGCGCCGTCCACGACCTTAGCGGTCACGGCTTCGGAAAACGTAAAACAATTCGACAACGGTGCTCTCGCAATCGAAGCTCTTAAAAACGGCCAAGTTGATTGCGTTGTTATCGACAACGAACCCGCAAAGAACTTTGTTAAAGCAAATGCAGGTCTTAAAATTCTCGAAACCAAATATGTTGAAGAAGAATATGCAGCCGCTATTGCAAAAGAAAACACCGAACTTCTTAATGCAGTTAACAAAGCAATGGACGAACTCAAAGCAGACGGCACCATTGACAAAATCATCAAAAAGTACATTCCCGCTGAATAGTATTTTATAAACTTAAAGGGGACGGTTTTTAATCGTCCCCTGTTTTTTGGGAAAATAAGAACGGAAGATAAGAACTTCCGTTCAACGAAAGGAACGATACCGTGTCAATCCTAACATTTGCAGATTGGATAGGTACAGCACCCTCTTGGATAGGTAATTTACCAGAGTGGTTGCAACAGTTATTCTTCCAATTATATCAAACATTTATTTATAATGACCGTTGGCAACTTATAGTTAATGGACTTAAAATAACCTTTATTGTTACCCTTGGTGCGCTTGCTCTTGGTGTTGTTATTGGTATTACAATAGCCATTATCCGCACTACATACGAAACTGTAAGTAAAACCAAATCTAACTTTTTCTTATCTGTGCTTAATGGTTTTTGTCAACTATATTTAACTGTAATTCGTGGTACACCTATGATGGTTCAACTTCTCATTATGGGTTTCGTAATTATGGTTCCTAAAACCGATACAGGTATGATATGGTGTGGTATTTTAACCCTCGGTATAAATTCAGGTGCCTACGTTGCTGAAATTGCCCGTTCGGGAATTATGTCGGTAAGCGTTGGTCAAACCGAGGCAGGTCGTTCCTTGGGACTTAACTACGCCCAAACAATGTGGTACATAGTTATTCCCCAAGCCATTAAAAACATTCTCCCTGCACTTGGAAACGAAATGATTATCCTTCTTAAAGATACCTCTCTTGTTTCGGTTATCGCCCTTCGTGACGTTACCAAACAAATGCAAAACATTGTAACAAAAACATATCAAGCATACGTCCCCTATATCAGTTTGGCGGTAATTTATCTTGTTATAGTAGTTATCCTCACCAAACTTTTGGGATTGTTAGAAAAGAGGTTGCGTAAGAGTGATAGATAATAATGCAGTAATCCGCGTTAATGACCTCCATAAATCCTTTGGAGATAATAACGTTCTTAACGGAATAGATATCGAAATAAATAAGGGCGACGTTTTGGTTGTGGTAGGCCCATCAGGTTCGGGTAAATCCACCTTCCTCCGTACCCTTAATCTTCTCGAACAACCCACCGCAGGTAATATCTATTTTAATGATGTAGATATCACCGACAAAAAGGTTAACATCAACATCCACCGCCAAAAGATGGGAATGGTGTTCCAACAGTTCAATCTCTTTGCCAATATGACCGTTCTTAAGAATATGACATTATCACCTATGAAGGTTTTGGGCATTTCTAAAGAAGAGGCCGAAAAAAGAGCAATGGAACTTTTAGATCGAGTAGGTCTTGCCGAAAAGGCGGATGCTTACCCATCTCAACTTTCGGGTGGACAAAAACAACGTGTTGCTATTGTTCGTGCCCTTTGTATGCAACCCGAGGTTATGCTCTTTGACGAACCCACGTCAGCCCTCGACCCCGAAATGGTAGGCGAGGTTTTGGACGTTATGAAGGATCTCGCAAAAGAGGGAATGACTATGGTCATCGTTACACACGAAATGGGCTTCGCCCGTGAGGTTGCCAACCGTGTGGTGTTCATCGACGAGGGTATAATTATGGAAGAGGCAGCCCCCGAAGAATTCTTCGGTAGCCCCAAATCCCCCCGACTTAAAGAGTTTCTTTCAAAAGTTCTCTAATAAAAACAATAAACGCCGTAGAGATTACTCTACGGCGTTTTTCTTTTTAATATGTTATATAATTCCTGCTACAAATTCATCGGCGTCGAAGGGGAGAAGATCATCAATACCTTCGCCTACGCCCACCATCTTAACGGGGATGCCAAGTTCTTGCTTGATAGCGAGTACCACGCCACCCTTTGCGGTGCCGTCAAGTTTGGTAAGCACAATGCCTGTAATACCTGCGGCAGCGGAGAATTCTCTTGCCTGATTAAGGGCGTTTTGACCTGTGGTGGCATCAAGAACGAGAAGGGTTTCTCTGTCTGCATCGGGAAGTTCGCGGTCAATAATACGGGATATTTTGTTAAGTTCATCCATAAGATTTTTCTTGTTGTGAAGACGACCTGCGGTGTCGCAAATAATAAGATCACTACCCCTTGATTTAGCGGCGGATATGGTATCAAATACAACTGCGGCAGGGTCGGATCCTTCGTTTTGACGTATCATTTCAACATCGGCGCGGTCAGCCCAAACACCAAGTTGTTCAATTGCGGCGGCACGGAAGGTATCGGCAGCACCTAAAATAACCTTTTTACCCTCGTTTTTGTATCTTAAAGACATCTTACCAATGGTGGTGGTTTTACCTGCACCGTTAACACCAATCATAACGATAATAGAGGGTTTTGTTGACATCTTTATTCCTTCGCTATCTCTAAGAATATCCGCCATTACCGACCTTAAAGCATCCTTAACTTCGTTGGGGTCGGTGATTTTTTCTTCTTTAACTTTTTTACGAAGCATATCGCAAATGGCAAGGGATGTATTCATTCCAAGGTCTGCCATAATGAGTGCTTCTTCAAGTTCTTCAAACAACTCTTCGTCAACCTTTGTAAAACTTGCAACGATGCTATCAACAGCACCCGAAAGGGTGTCTCTGGTTTTCTTTAATCCGTCAAATATCTTTCCAAAAAAGCCCATAATTTATAACTCCTTATGAAAAAATCTGCCGACTGATTGTCATTCGGCAGATTTTATTTACTTTATCCAATCTTTGCAATGGGGGAGGGGGTTGTAACCCTTTCAATATCTGCACCAAGGGAGCAGAATTTATTTACAACATCCTCATAACCGCGTTCAATATAATGAATATCGGTAATTTCGGTAACACCGGTTGCCATCATACCTGCAATAAGCATAGCCGCACCGGCACGAAGGTCGTTTGCCTTAACGGGAGCACCTTTAAGTTCATCAACCCCCGAAATAACTGCGACCTTTCCATCAACGGTGATTTCGGCACCCATGCGAACAAGTTGTTCAACGTATCTAAAACGATTATCCCAAATGCCTTCGCTAATAATACTTGTCCCTGTTGCGGTGGCAAGCATAGTGGATATTTGGGGTTGCATATCGGTAGGGAAACCGGGATGAGGCATGGTTTTAATAACGCACTTGTTAAGACGTCCGTTAGCAAAAACACGAACCGCATCATCATATTCAATAACCTCTGCACCTGCTTCGATAAGTTTTGCACTGATTGATTCAAGATGCTTAGGGATAACGTTTTTAATGGTAACGTCGCCTCTTGTGGCGGCGGCTGCAGCCATATAGGTACCTGCCTCGATTTGGTCGGGGATAATTGAATAGGTGGTGCCGTCAAGATGGTCAACACCACGGATTTTAATAACGTCGGTACCTGCACCACGAATATCGGCACCCATAGAGTTAAGGAAGTTTGCAAGGTCAACAATGTGGGGCTCTTTTGCGGCGTTTTCAATGATGGTAAGACCTCTTGCCTTAACGGCAGCAATCATAATGTTGATGGTAGCACCAACCGATACAACGTCAAGATAAACCGGTGCACCCAAAAGACGGTCTGCACTAACGCCCACCATACCGCCGTCAATGGTGATATTTGCACCAAGTGCTTCAAAACCCTTAAGATGTTGGTCAATAGGACGAGGACCTAAATCACAACCACCGGGCATAGCAACCTTTGCTTTAGAGAATTTACCAAGCAAAGCCCCAATGAGATAGTAAGATGCTCTCATACGGTTTGCCATTTCGTGGGGGACAATATATGAAGATATGTTACGAGGGTCGATTTCGATGGTGTTGGCATCAATACGTTTAACCTCGGCACCCATTTCTTTAAGAATAATCAAAGAATTGGTGACGTCGGAAATAGCGGGAATGTTTTCCAAGCGACATACACCGTCGGATAGAATTGCGGCGGGGATAATTGCGACTGCCGCATTTTTTGCTCCGCTTATTCTGACCTCACCGCAAAGACGAGTACCGCCTCTTACGATGAACTTATCCAAAAAGGAACACTCCTTTGATAATTTTATAAAAACACAATATTTGTAAATAGCGCATAATATAATAACCTTATATAGTATATCACTATTCTTCCAAAAAATAAAGACCTATTTTAGAAAAAGTTTCAAATATTAGGTAAAAAATCAAAAAAATTCATAAAAAAACGGCATCACAACAGCGTGATGCCGAAACGTATGTTTTATTATGCTTGTTTTAAAAATTTAATGGCCGACATTCCTGCCGATGCACCTTCAGATACAGCGTAACAAATTTGATTTATCCCCGGAGTACAATCTCCTGCAGCGAATACACCTTTAACCGATGTGTTGCCATCCTTATCAATAATAATAGAGCCCTTTTCATCGGTAGAAAGTCCAAGTCGCCTTGCAAAATCCAAGGCATTTGCTACACCTTCCGCAACAAAAACTCCATCGGTGGGAAGAAAACTTCCATCCTCAAAATTAACACGGTTAAGAGATTTGTTACCCTCAAAGTTATATATGTTGAGGGTGCTTACTGCCGCGCCCTGTGGCATGGGAGAATATTTTTTCTCGCCATTTGTGAGTACTGTAACACGGGTGGTAAGGTTAAGAAGATATTCCGCCTCTTTTGCGGCATATTCTCCCGATCCTAAAACGCATACCGATTTACCACGGAAGAAAAATCCGTCGCATACGGCACAGTAACTAATACCTCTGCCTTCAAACGCCTCAACACCCTCAACCTTTGGTTTTACCGAGGGGGCACCACAAGCAATTATTACACTTTTAGCGGTAGTTTCACCAATGGTGCTTTTAACCGAAAAGGAGTTAGCAAAGGTTTGTTCTATGGAGGTCACCTGACAGTTCACGGTGTGAATACCAAGTCTCTCGGCTTGTAAAATACCGTTTTTGTGCAGTTCTTCACCACTTATAATAGAGGGAAACCCGTAGTAATTCTCTATTTTTTCGGTTCTTTTAAGTGAACCCTTAAAGTCGGAAAGAATAACAACCTCAAGACCGCCTCTTTTAGCGTATATAGCGGCGGAAATACCTGCGGGACCGCTACCTATAATCGCAACGTCATATATCATTATAGTTTATTGACCTCGTCGAGTTCCATAAGGTGAACGCCACCGTTTTTAAGCACTTCACTTGCCTTTTCAATATCCTCAACACGAAGAATAACACAAGCGGCATTATCGGTGGGATTAAGGAATGCATACATATAATCTACGTTGATATTATTTTCAGATAAAAGTTTAATAGCGCCATATAATGCACCGGGAGTATCTTCAATAGCGATAGCAATAACCGATGTGAGAGATACGGTAACGCCATTATCCTTGAGGGCGGCCATTGCCTCGTCGGGTTTGTTAACAATAAGACGAAGAATACCATAGTCGGTGGTATCGGCAATAGATACAGCACGAATATGAATTTGCTTTTTAGCAAGAATTCCGGTTATTTCTTCCAAACGGCCTTTTTTATTTTCAACAAAAATAGAAAGTTGTTTAAGTTCCATAACAATATTCCTTTCTAAATAATTTTGAATTATAGATTGTATCTGTAAACAGATTCATAAGGAAACTGTAAATACTGTGTGGTGTAAGAAATGATTTGCACCCATCCCCGGAAGGATTGCGAATTATATCAATCGCCGGGTTATATGCCAAGA
>JAFVID010000021.1 GCA_017474205.1 Clostridia bacterium
AAGAGGTTGAATATTAATGAGCGAAATAACTGCAAAAACCCCATGGGTAGATTACCTTGGTGACCTACCAAAAAGTCTTGATTATTTTGATGGCACAATGTTTGAAGCCGTAGAAAAAATTGCAAAGGAATACCCCGAAAATATAGCCTTTGATTTTATGGGTAATTCCACTACCTATAAAAAACTTGTTTCACAGATAATTCTTTGTGCGAAGGCGCTTAAAAAAATGGGTATTAAAGAGGGGGATAGGGTTACGGTAGCAATGCCTAATTGCCCCCAGTCGGTATATCTTTTTTATGCTATAAATCTTATTGGTGCTATAGGTAATATGATTCATCCTCTTTCGGCCGAAAAGGAGATAGAATTTTATCTTAATGAATCCAAATCGGTTGCGGCAATAACTCTTGACCAATTTTATGGCAAATTTGCAAGTATCAGAAATAACACCTCGGTTAAAAATATTATAATCGCATCCATCAAGGATGAACTTTCGGGTATTTTAAAACTCGGTTATATGCTTACATCGGGCAGAAAAATTCCAAAAATTAAAAAAGATGCCCCTATTTTAACTTGGAAGAATTTTCTTGATTTGGGCAAGGCGTTTTCGGGTGAATACAAGGTAGTCCGTAAGTCCGAGGACCCTGCCGTTATTTTATATTCGGGCGGTACTACGGGTACTACAAAGGGAATTGTGCTAACTAATCGCAATTTTAATGCTTTAGGTCAGCAGGTCGTTGCCGCAAATCCTATATTTGAAGTTGGGGATAAAATGTTGGCTGCAATGCCCATTTTTCACGGATTTGGACTTGGTGTTTGCATCCACGCAATGCTCAGCCAAGGCGGCAGATGTATTTTGGTTCCTCGCTTCACCCCAAAATCTTATGCTAAAGATCTAACAAAAAATCGTTGTAATTTTATTGCAGGCGTTCCTACTCTTTATGAGGCTTTGCTCCGTCTGCCCGATATGGACGGCAAGGATCTAAGTTGTTTAAAGGGTGTTTTCTCGGGTGGAGATTCACTTTCTATAGAACTTAAAAAGAAGTTGGATAAATTCTTAAAGGATCATAACGCCTCCATCCAGGTGCGTGAAGGCTACGGTACTACCGAAACAGTTACCGCCTGCTGTCTTACCCCAAGCCATATGGCTAAGGAGGGCTCTATTGGTCTGCCCTTCCCCGATACATATATTAAAATCGTTGAGCCCGATACCGACAGAGAACTTCCCTACGGGGAGGAGGGTGAAATCCTTCTTGCAGGACCTACCGTTATGAAGGAGTATATGGATCACCCTGAGGAAACGGCAAAAACCCTTCGCACACATGCCGACGGTCTTACCTGGGTCTATACGGGAGATCTTGGCGTAATGGATGAACAAGGATTTGTATACTTTAAGGGCAGGGGCAAACGTATGATAATATCCTCCGGCTACAACATTTATCCTGCACAGCTTGAAAATATTTTGGATGCCCATCCGCTGGTGCAAATGAGCTGTGTTATAGGTGTGCCTGACCCCTACAAAATGCAAAAGGTAAAGGCTTTTGTGAAGCTTGTATCTGATGCCGAACCTAACGATACCACAAAGCAGATTTTGCTTGAGTATTGTAAGAAGCATATAGCAAAGTATGCTATGCCTTACGATATCGCCTTTAAGGATGAAATGCCTAAAACCCTTGTAGGTAAGGTAGCCTACAGAGTTTTAGAGGAAGAAGAACTTAAAAATTCGGGCGAGGATAAAAACTAAAACATTTACATTTTTAAAAAGATATGATAAAATGGGTATAGTTTACTTAACTATATCCATTTTATGTTTAGGAGTGTTATTATGGCAGATGAAACAAAAATAT
>JAFVID010000022.1 GCA_017474205.1 Clostridia bacterium
AACTTCGCAAATTGTTTTAATTTTTGACAACACAATATGCTAAAAAATTATCCGTAAGGCCTATATTATGGTCTTACGGATTTTTTTATTTTGAAAAGAAAGGATGAAAAATATGCCTGTAAGGATTGAGGAGGGCAACGGTGCCGTTACCGCCTATCTTGAGGGAGAAATCGATCACCACTCCGCAAGAGAGATTAGAGAAACCATAGATAGCACCTTGGAACTGCACAACGTATCCCTGCTTACAATGGACTTTGGAGATGTTACCTTTATGGATAGTTCAGGGATTGGTCTTGTTATGGGTCGATATAGACAAATGAAATTTTATGACGGTGAGTTAAAGGTTATTAACACCTCTCCACAAATATATAAAGTTATGAAAATTGCAGGACTTGACCGTCTTGCTGTAATTGAGAAAGGAGTTAAAAGATAAGTGAAAAAACCATTTAATCAAATTAAACTGACCATTCCATCCCGTTCGAGCAACGAACAGTACGCAAGGGTTGCGGTATCGGCATTTGCCGCTCAACTTGACCCTACGGTGGATGAAATATCGGATATAAAAACCGCCGTTTCGGAGGCGGTTACCAACTGCATTGTTCACGCTTATAAAGATACTATTGGAATGATCTACATAACCGTAGGACTTTTTGAGGACGGAACGGTAAGAATAAAAATCAGAGATACGGGATGCGGTATTGATGATATCAAACAGGCGATGGAACCCCTCTTTACTACCGGCGGTGGCGAAAGGGCGGGACTCGGTTTTGCCGTTATGGAAAGTTTTACCGACCGACTTCGTGTTATATCCCGAGTTGGTAAGGGCACCACGGTAACTATGGAAAAGATTATTAATACTCGAAAAGAGAATAGATAATATGTCTTTACAAAATGACCTAAATACCAACGAATTTGTGAAAAACAATTTAGGGCTTGTTCATTCTTGTTGCAAAAGATTTGCTAAAAAAGGAATTGAATATGATGATCTTTTTGGTGCGGGATGTCTTGGACTTACAAAGGCAATAAAGGGCTTTGATGCATCCCGTGGGCTTCAGTTTTCCACCTATGCTACCCCCGTAATATTCGGTGAAATCCGCCGACTTTTCAGGGATGGTGGCAGTGTTAAGGTATCTCGTTCACTTAAAGAATTATCCTTAAAAGTGGTTAAAACTTCATCAATGCTTTCTCAAGATTTAGGACGAGAGCCCACCATATTTGAAATAGCAAATGCTATGGATATATCCGCCGAGCAGGTTTCGGAGGCGCTTTGTGCATCTAAGCCCTGTCTTTCCCTTACGTTTTCCGATGAGGATGGGGATGAGTTCAGTTTAGAGCCGTCGGTGAATGGATGTGAGGACTCTTTTATTGACTGCACCGCCCTTTCTCAATGTTTGGAATATCTTGATGAGGATGAAAGAAAAATCATTGAATATAGATATTACGAAGGGAAAACTCAATCGGTTACTGCAGGTTTTTTAGGGGTTAGTCAGGTGCAAATATCTCGCAAAGAAAAACAAATTTTAATGAAACTCAGGTCGCTTTTATTATGATGAAAATAGATATTTCTAAAATTCATAAAGAATCCAGAAGCACTATGAAAGGCATTGAAAAAAGATATTTCTTACTTGGATTTATTCCCATTATGTTTCGCATAGTTCTTACGGTTGTGGAGTTTCTTATAAGAGACCTTTGCGATGTGCCTAACCTTATAAATGGCAAAATAAACCTTTCTATCTATTCCCTTATTATATCTTTATTGTTTATGATTTGTCGGTGGTTGCTTATTTCTCCCGTCGCTACGGCGTGGATTAGAACTTTATCGGTAGGTGACGGCAGGGGTAAAATATCGGATATTTTATTCTATTACTATTCATCCTTTGCCACGCTGTTTGGATGTTTGTTTTTTAATCTTAAATTTGCCTTTTTAATAATAGCCTTTATTTCGGTTTCTATTATGCCATCGATTGCACTTTTATTCCTTAACGTTAACGTAGTTACCAATATTTTCGGAGTAGTTTTAGGGATATTCGGTGTAGTTTTATTTATTTTACTTTCATCGGTTGATCTGTGGTATTTGTGGGAGTTTTTGAAGGGATCTAAGAAACCCTTTAAAACAACAAAAAAAGCCGTAAAAGGTAATCTTTCACGACTTTTTCTTCTTAATTTAACATTTTTACCCTTTGGATTTTTGTGGTTTTTGGTTTTGCCGAGGGTATATATTTTACCACGAATATTAACCTGCTTTAGAGTGGTTGACAAAGACAATATTCAGAATTAGCATCTATAATCTCTACCGAAATCGTTTTTCCCGAAAGGTCTCTTTCACACTTCATTTTAACGGGGGTATAGTTTTCGGTATAACCCTCCCATACGCCTTCCTTATCCCTTCGTTCAAAAAGCACGGTAACGTTTTTGCCCTTTTGGGTATTAAAAAAGTTTATACGCTCATTGTTTGAGATTTCAAGAAGTGCGGACATCCGTGCTTCTTTTATTTTCGGGTCTATTTGCTTCATTTTTGCGGCGGGGGTATCTTCTCTCATTGAATATATAAAAGCGTGAACCTTTGCGAATTTGCACCCTTTAACCGCATTCAAAGTATATTCAAAATCCTCATCGGTTTCGGTGGGGAAACCTACCATAATATCGGTGGTGATAGAGGGGTTTTCAAAGGTTTCATATATATCGTCAACAAGGGTGTTGAAAAGCGCCATATCATATCTTCTGCCCATTTTTTCGAGCACTTTGTTACTACCCGATTGCAACGATAAATGAAATTGCGGACAAAATTTATTACAGTTTTTAAGACGAATTAAATCTTTTTTATCTATTCTATCGGGTTCGATTGAACCAAGGCGAATACGTTCTAACCCCTCGATGTTTTGCGCCATTTCCACCACCCCGCAAAGATCATTTTCATCATCTTTATATGCCGATAGGTTAATGCCGGTAAGGACTATTTCTTTATATCCGTTTTGTGCGAGGGAGATAAGTTCTTCCTTTACAACCGAAAGGGGTTTTGAACGGACTCTTCCCCTTGCATAGGGTACGATACAATATGTGCAAAAGTTGTTGCATCCTTCTTGGATTTTAACAAATGCCCTTGTTCTCTCTTCAAAATCATCGGTGCAAAGTAAAGATATATTATCATTTTCGCTATGCTCTTTCCATAGGATAATTCTTTGTTTGGTTTTAACGTATTCATCCACAAGGTCGGGGAGTTGTTCATTTAACGAGTTGCCGATTACTATATCGGCATTATTAAGTTTTTCACCCTTTTCTTTTACCGCTTGGGTCATACATCCTGTTGCAACGATGATTGCATTGGGATAATTCTTTCTAAAACGGTTTACCGCTTGACGTGTTTTTCTATCACTTTCTGCCGTTACGGTGCAGGAATTTATAACCATTACATCGGGGATATCACACTTTTTTGCAATAGAATATCCCCTCTTTTTGAAAAGTTCCAAAAGAGCCATGGTATCGTATTGATTTACTTTACATCCGAGGGTATAGAATTTTATGGTCATAATAATCCTCCGGTATACGTACTATATTTTGAAAGGGAGTATGTTTATGAAAAAGATAATTGCATTATTTATTGTTTTATCATTAACGATTTTTAGTGGACTAGGCGCTATTGCCGACCAAGTGGAAAGGTCTTTTGCTTCGGAATATATAAGCGACGGAATGACCGAAAATTTTGAAAATGCAGAAAATAGTATGCCCACATCTGCGACGGTAGAAAATTTGTCGGTTTCTGCCACTTCGGCAATTTTAATTGAGGTATCTACAGGCAAGGTATTATTTGAAAAGGATGCCGACCAAAAACGGTCTCCTGCATCTATAACCAAAATAATGACACTTCTTCTCGCTATGGAAGCAATATCTAACGGGACTATGAAACTAACCGACAAGGTAACCGCATCACTTCACGCATCCTCGATGGGTGGGTCTCAAATTTGGCTTAAAGAGAATGAAACTATGTCGGTAGATGATATATTAAAAGCAATTGCTGTGGCATCTGCCAACGATGCATCGGTTGCTCTTGGAGAGCATATTTCGGGGAGTGAAGAGGCGTTTGTGGCAAAAATGAACGCTCGGGCAAAGGAACTTTCTATGAACAACACACATTTTGTCAACTGTTGCGGATTAGATGTGGAAGATCATTATTCCACCGCCCGTGATATTGCCATTATGTCGGCTGAACTTCTTAAACACGATTTAATAAGAAAATATTCAACTATTTGGATGGATTCTTTAAGAAACGGGGAAACCGAACTTGTAAACACCAACAAATTAGTGCGATTTTATGAAGGGTCAACGGGACTTAAAACCGGCACCACCGACAAAGCGGGATACTGTGTCTCTGCCTCGGCAAAAAAGGGAAATACCGAACTTGTTGCCGTTGTTCTTGACGGAGAAACCAGTGATAAACGATTTGCCGACGCTAAAGTATTACTTAACTACGGATTTGCTAACTTTACCATTACAACACCCGATTTAAGCGACGTTATTTTAGAACCTATAAAGGTTGTGAAGGGATATGAATCCCTTGTGGAAGCGGTTCTCGAAGAGCCATCTCCTATTCTTGTGAGCAAGGGAAGTCAAGATGAAATTGAAATAAAAATCACCTTAGCGGAGAGTGTTAACGCACCCGTAAGTGCGGGACAAATTTTAGGTAAAATAACATATCTTTCAATGGGTGAAGTGGTGGGAGAAAGCAGAATTCTTGCAAAAAATTCGGTAGAACTTTTAACCTTTTGGAAAGCGTTAAAGAAAATGTTTTTTAGTATACTATAGATATCAAGGGGACTGATTCAGTCCTCTTCTTTTTTTGCAAAGATTTCTTTTAACTCTTTGAGGTTGGTATTTTTCATCCACATTGATATTGTCTTTTCGGGGAGTCCTGTCATTTGAGAAAGTTGGGTGGCGGTCATATTATCTATTTGAGTGTTTTTAAGTATATCGCAAAAAAGCAAACTCACGCTGAAATAGTCGGCTTCTATTTCGTATCGCCCAGTTTTCATAAGGGTTCTTCCTACCATAAACATATAGTTTTGATCGGGATGAAGTAAGGCGTGTCCAAGTTCGTGGGCAATAACGTATCTCGCTTTTTCAGGAGATATATTTTGATTAACAAGAATAATCTGATTACCCTGCGCGGTGAAGTATATTCCATCGGTAACGGGAGGTAGATCGGAATACAGTAAATTTATTCCTAAATATTCGCAAAGTCGCGACGGATTACAGGTATCAAACTTCTTATATAACCCGTATGCCTTTTTAAGTATATTATTCATCATTCTTCTTACTAAGCACAATGGCGGTAGAGAGTTCAATGGCATCCATAAGTTTAGTTACGTCTTCTTCACTCAAAGGAACACCGTTAAACATAAGACCTTGAGAGGTCATCATTCGTGCCTTCATATCCCCAAGAATTTGACCGATTTCTACCGACGATTGTTTAGACGTCATACCCAAAAGATAATCCGACGTTACAGAAAAAACTTCGCAAATTTTATTTATGAGGGCAATATCGGGCTCTCTTCTACCCTGTTCATACATTCCCACCGAACTTGAGGAAATGCCAAGAAGCCCTGCCAACTCTGCCTGAGTTAAACATTTTAATTGTCTAAGTTCTTTAAGTCGTTTGCCAAACATTTTCACACTCACCTTTACCGCTTTTATCTATCTAATTTGCCTCATTATATCACAAATCGTGGTATCCTGCAAGAATATTTTATATTGCGACAGCAATTTAGTCCAATTATTGACACAGTTGGATATTTTCGCACAATTTGTGTAATTTTCGACATTTTTCTCCCTTGTATTTACACGAATTGAGTGTTATTATCGTGTTGCAAAGGGCGATTTCACCTTTTTTTCGTGTATTTTCGACACAAAATAACACACTTTGTGTAAATTAGGAGGATGTAAAATGACATTAACAAACCTTGGAATGGAATATTTGAAGGAGGAGGCGACACTAAAAAAACGACTTGATGACTTAACAAAACAATACAAAGAATGTGATGACGAGGAGAAAAGAAAATCATTAGCGGGACGAATATATTACCTTCGCCGAGAAATTTTTGACTGCCACGAGTGGGGCGAATATCTTACCGCATATTACAACAAAGAAAGGGGTGACGTTGCTATATGAGCAGAAAAATCGTTAGTTTAGGTCAATATGAGGACAACCTCTTTTCCTTAGATAGATTTTATCAAAATGATTTGAAGATGAACAACGACCAAAGATTAAGTGCCGAAAATGCTGTTATTATGGCAATTGATGAAGAACTTACCAACAAGCAAAGAGAGGTTTTACTTCTTTATTATTTTGAGGGGAAATCTACCATCGAGATAGCAAAAATGCTCGGGGTGAACAAGTCAAGCGTTAGCCGACTTCTTTCCCGAGCAAAAATGCGAATAGAAAAGGTATTAAAATACAATTTCAGATAAATATTTTATTTTTCTCCCATCCAAACCGAGGTTGCACCACAAGGAAGCACCTGACCGTTTGATGAGGTAATTATGCCAATTTCATCACAGGAGATAGTTCCCTTTCTGCCCTTGGTTATATCGGCAAGCATATATCCCATAACCGAGGGAGAAAGTCCTGCGGTGTAGGAATTTATGAGTAGGAATGAGGCATCATCTGAGAGAAGTTCCTTAATATCTAAAAGGAAATCATAAAGACAATCTTCAAGTTGCCACACCTCTCCACCAGGGCCTCTGCCGTAGGATGGAGGGTCAAGGATAATTCCGTCGTACTTATTTCCACGGCGGATTTCTCTTTTTACAAACTTCATACAGTCATCAACAAGCCAACGGATAGGTCGGTCGGAAAGTCCCGACACATTAGCGTTTTCCTTTGCCCACTGTACCATACCTTTAGATGCATCAACATGGGTTACCTTGGCTCCTGCAGCGGCACAGGCGAGGGTTGCACCTCCTGTATAGGCGAAGAGGTTAAGTACGTTAAGTTGCTTTTCGCTCTTCTTTATGAGTTTTTCATAAAGTTCCCAGTTAACTGCTTGTTCGGGGAAAAGACCCGTATGCTTAAATCCCATGGGTTTAAGATTGAATTTAAGGTCGTTAAAATTTATTGACCACACCTCAGGGATTTGTTTATGATATTCCCAATTACCACCACCCGACTTACTACGGTGATAGGTTGCATGGGCAGTTTTCCAACGGGGATCGGTTTTAGGTGTTTTCCAAATGACCTGAGGGTCGGGGCGAATTAGAATGATATTCCCCCATCTTTCAAGGCGTTGACCACTTGATGAATCAATCAGTTCGTAGTCCTTAAAGTTTTTACAATATCTCATAAATACGAATGTTTCCTTAAGGTTAATTAGCAAAGATTTTCGCGAATAACGTTAATAATATCATCGCAGATTTTTTCAATAACGTTATAATCTTTGCCCTCAAGCATAACACGGATTTTGGGTTCGGTACCGGATGCTCTAACCAAAACTCTGCCATCCCCTGCCATTTGTTTTTCGGCATTTTCTACTGCATCCCAAATGGGTTTGCAGGTGGAGAATTTATCCTTAGATGCGGGGGATACCATAATATTTTTAAGAACTTGGGGATAAATGGTCATAACCTTAGCAAGGTCTTTAAGGGTTTCACCCTTACGGCACATAATTCCAAGCATTTGAACACCTGTAAGTTGTCCATCACCTGTGGAGGCATAATCGAGGAAGATAATGTGTCCTGATTGTTCACCACCGATGTTGTATCCGTTTTCAAGCATACATTCGAGAACGTATCTATCACCTACACCTGTTTTTTCGGTGTTGATGCCGTTATCTTCGGCAAACTTCCAAAAGCCCATGTTGGACATAACGGTTACTACAGCGGTATCCTTTTTAAGAAGGTTTCTTTCCTTCATATCGAGGGCTGCGATTGCGATAAGTTGGTCGCCATCTACCATATTGCCATCGCCATCAACGGCAAGGCAACGGTCGGCGTCGCCGTCAAAGGCAAGACCGATATCCATTTTATTGGCTTTAACGTATTCCATAAGGCCATCCATATAGGTTGAGCCACATTGTTCGTTGATATTTACACCGTCGGGGGTATCGTTAATGATATGTATTTCGGCTCCCAATGCTTCAAAAATCTTCTTGGCAGTTACGGAAGATGAGCCGTTAGCACAGTCGAGGGCTACTTTAAGACCTTTGCAGTCAACATCTACAGAGGAGATAATATGCTGGATGTATTTATCTACTGCATCAAGTTCAACGGTTACTCTACCTACGTCTCCGCCTTCGGGGAGTTCCATATTTTCAAAACCTGCTTCAATTTCGGATTCAATTTTATCTTCAATTTCGTCAGAAAGTTTGAATCCTTTTGAGTTGAAAAGTTTAATGCCGTTGTATTCGCAGCTGTTGTGGGATGCGGAAATCATAATACCTGCGTCGGCACCATATACACCAACGAGATACGCAACTGCAGGAGTAGGTACAACACCGATTTGAATAACATCAGCACCTACAGAACAAAGTCCTGCGGTAAGGGCTGCTTCAAGCATTTTGGAAGAAATACGGGTATCCATACCAATAAGCACCTTGATTTTTTCTCCCTTTGAGTCGGCGCAAAGCACCTTTGCTGCTGCCATACCAATTTTTGTAGCAAGGTCGATAGTGAGTTCTTTGTTTGCAATTCCTCTAACACCGTCGGTGCCAAACATTCTTTTTTTATCTGCCATTTTATTTATCTCCTTTTATATTTTTCATATACTCGTATGCCGCTGAGGTGGCACATCTGCCCCTTGCGGTACGAGATATAAATCCAATTTGCATAAGATAGGGTTCATACACGTCTTCTATGGTGATTGCTTCTTCCCCTACCGTTGCGGCGAGGGTATCGAGCCCTACGGGACCGCCGTCATAATTTTCTATAATGCTTTTTAGAAGCAGTCGGTCGAAATTATCAAGACCTAAATGGTCAACCTCAAAACGTTCAAGGGCTTCCGATGCAACCTCTTCGGTGATATGACCGTCATAACAAACCTGAGCAACGTCGCGTACCCTTTTTAAGAGACGGTTGGCGATTCGAGGTGTTCCTCTTGAACGGGATGCGATTTCCAAAGCGCCCTTTCTATCTATCTCTACTCCCAAAATATTTGCCGAACGGGTTACGATATCGGCAAGTTGGTCGGGGGTATAAAGTTCAAGTCGTAAAAGTACACCAAATCTATCACGAAGAGGAGCAGTAAGTTGCCCCGTTCTTGTGGTTGCACCTACCAAAGTAAAGGGTCTTAAATCCAGTCGAATTGAACGGGCGGAGGGTCCTTTACCGATGATGATATCCACCGAAAAGTCCTCCATAGCGGGATAAAGTATCTCCTCAACGCTACGGGAGAGGCGATGGATTTCATCAATGAAAAGCACGTCACCCTCTTCAAGATTGGTAAGCAGTGCCACCAAATCTCCCTGCTTTTCAATGGCGGGACCTGAGGTAACACGAATATTTACCCCCATTTCATTGGCTATAATATTGGCAAGGGTGGTTTTTCCCAGCCCCGGAGGGCCGTAAAGAAGACAATGGTCTAACGATTCGTGTCTGCCCTTTGCGGCTTCCATATATATTGAAAGATTTTCTTTAACCTTTTCTTGTCCTACATATTGGTCAAGGGTTTTGGGGCGGAGGGAGTTTTCGACATCGTCTTCGTATCCTACGTATTCGGGGGATACTATTCTGCCTTCAAAATCAAACTCTTCCATTCCTTGCACCTCCATTGTAAAGATATAGTTTTTAAGATTATTATTCTTCGCTGCCCTTTAATTTTTCTGCTCTATCGGCGGTGATAAGTGCATCGATAATTTCATCCAAATCACCATTTAAGATTTGTTCAATCTTATAAAGGGTTAAGCCGATTCTATGGTCACTAACACGTCCTTGGGGATAGTTGTAGGTTCTAATACGTTCGGAACGGTCACCTGTGCCAACCTGCAAGCGACGTTCGCCCGCAATTTTTTCGGTTTGTTCCGCCATTTTTGCTTCGTAAAGTCGAGAACGAAGAACCTTCATTGCCTTTTCACGGTTTTTGTGTTGGCTTCGTTCATCCTGACACTCAACCACAACGCCGGTGGGAAGGTGGGTGATACGGATAGCCGATTCGGTTTTATTGATGTGCTGTCCACCTGCACCGCTGGAACGGAAGGTATCTATTTGCAAATCTGCAGGGTTAATATCTATTTCAACATCCTCTGCTTCGGGAAGCACCGCTACGGTAACGGTGGAGGTGTGAATTCTACCTTGAGTTTCGGTTTCGGGTACCCTTTGAACACGGTGAACGCCACTTTCAAATTTAAGACGAGAATATACACCCTCACCCTCAATCATAAAGCTAACTTCTTTAAATCCACCGAGTTCGGTTTCGTTGGCATTGATAAGCTCGGTCTTCCAACGACGGGATTCGGCATACATTGAGTACATTCTATAAAGAGAATTGGCAAAGAGAGCCGCTTCATCACCGCCTGCACCACCACGGATTTCAACGATAACGTTTCTTTCATCGTTAGGGTCAACGGGAATAAGAAGGATTTTAAGTTCTTCAGAAAAACGTTCAATATCTGCCTTTGCCTGGGCGAGTTCTTCGTCTGCAAGTTCCTTAAAATCTTTGTCGGCAGTAGAGTCGTTAAGAATTTCAAGGGCTTCTTTTTCGGCATTTTGGGCGGCCTTATATTCACGGAATTTTTCAATTAGGGGGGTGAGTTGTTTATATTCCTTCATGATGTTGCGATAATTTTCTTGATTAGTTACCACGTCGGGATCTTGAAGTTGATTGGATAACTCATCGTATCTTTTTTCAACATCGACTAACTTTTCAAACATAAATTTTCCTCCGAATAAATATACTTTCACATATAACTGATATATTATACCATACACAGCAAAATAATGCAATTAAAATATTGTATATAAAAGGGTAAATGTAACTTATTTTTTACAATATTATGTATTGCATTTTTGGGGTATTTATAGTATTATAATAGATACACAATTTGTAAGGAGTGTTGTTTTATGGTATATCATCTCGCTATTGATATTGGTGCATCCAGCGGTCGCCACATTTTAGGTTGGATGGATAACGGAATTCTCAATTTAAAGGAAGTTTTTCGTTTTGATAATAACGTAACTCAAAGCGAAGTTGGTCTTATCTGGGATATTGAGCACCTTGTAAATATGGTTAAAGAGGGTATTAAAAAATGTGGTGATGAGGGTATTATTCCCGAAACTATCGCTATTGACACCTGGGCCGTTGATTACGTACTTATTGATAAAAACGGCAAGGAGATTTTACCCTTTTATGCTTATCGCAACAGTCGCACAAAAGAATCCGTTCCTGAAGTAGAAAAAATCATTTCTTTTGATGAATTGTATAATCGTACCGGACTTCAAAAACAAGAGTTTAACACCATTTATCAACTTTATCACGACAAGATGACCGGTAAACTTGATAATGCAGATAAATTCCTTTTGCTTCCTTCTTATCTTTCATACAAACTCACAGGGGTTGCAAAACAAGAATATACCAACGCTTCTACCACAGCCCTTGTTGACGTTAGAAAAAAAGACTGGGACTTTGATTTAATAGATAAGTTAGGTCTTCCCCGTCATCTCTTCGATACCATATATCTTCCCGGTGAAGTTGTGGGCGAACTTTCTAAAGAGATGCAAGAGGAATTCGGTTTTAATTCCAAGGTCATTCTTTGTGCAAGTCACGATACCGCATCGGCAGTAGTTGCTTGTCCTCTTCAAAAGGATGGTTTGTTTGTTTCCTCCGGCACCTGGAGTTTGGTTGGAATGGAAATTACCGAGCCGGTTGTTTCGGAAAAATCTAAAGAATTCAACTTTACAAACGAGGGTGGAATTGAGTACAGATACCGTTTCCTTAAAAACTATATGGGAATGTGGCTGATGCAAAATATCCGCCGTAATATAAACAAATCTTTAACCTACGACGAAATGATGAACTTGGCAAAGGAAACTGAAATTTATAATTATTTCGACGTAAATCACCCCTCCCTTAACGCTCCTGAATCTATGGTGGATGCTATTAAGGAATATTTCGGCAAACCCGATATGTCCCTTGGAGAGGTTATCAACAGCACCTATCATTCTCTTGCAAAGTCCTATGCTATGGCGGTTAAGGAAATAGAGAGTGTAACGGGTAAAAACGTATCCGCTATATCTATTGTTGGTGGTGGCAGCAGAGATACCTATCTTAATGAACTTACCGCCCTTTATTCAAAGAAAAAGGTTTTAGCAGGTCCTGTTGAAGCCACCGCTTTAGGAAATATCGGAGTGCAACTTATGCATTTCGACCCATCTATTACCCTTGAGAATTTAAGAGAAATAATTAAGAAATCCTTTTCGATTACCGAAACCGGCGGCAACAACTAATCGTTTAGATTTTTAGAATATAAAATTACAAAGGATGTATTCAAAGTGATTAAAAATCCCGAAATTACTATGCCTTCACTTGAAAGTTTGTGTGAAGAGTATAAAAAGAATAATCACATCGATGCTGCCGATTTTGTGAAGCACGATGTTAAGAGAGGACTTCGTAACGCCGACGGTTCAGGTGTTGTGGCAGGTCTTACCCGCATTTGTAACGTTCACGGATATCTCATTAGCGACGGCGAAAGAATTCCCGATGAAGGTGAACTTATTTATCGCGGTGTAAACGTTAAGGATATCATTGACGGTTGCGTTAAAGATAACCGTTTTGGTTTTGAAGAGGTTGTTTGGTTGCTTCTCTTCGGTGAGCTTCCCAGTGCAGATAAATTGCAAGGTTTTAGAGATCTTATTGCAGAATGCCGTGCGCTTCCCGATGATTTTGCCGAAGATATGATTATTAAGGCACCCTCCCCCAACATTATGAATAAACTTGCCCGTTCGGTTTTGGCTCTTTATTCCTATGATGACAACCCCGACGATACCTCTATTCCCAATATTTTAAGACAATCTATTGAACTTATTGCTCGACTACCAACCATTATGGTTTATGCATATCAGGTTAAGCGTCGTCATTACGATAATCAAACCATGTTCTTGCATCCCATCGATAAAAAGTTGAGCACTGCGGAGTTTATTTTATCTTGTCTCCGTCCCGACCAGTCCTACACCGAAGAAGAATCTAAACTTCTCGACACCTGCCTTATTCTTCACGCGGAACACGGCGGCGGTAACAACTCCACCTTTACTACCCGCGTTCTTTCAAGTTCAGGTACCGATACCTATTCTGCTATTGCAGGTGCTATCGGTTCTCTTAAAGGACCTCGTCACGGCGGTGCAAATATCAAGGTTACCGAGATGCTTTTTCACATCAAAGCAGGTGTTTCCAACCCCAATGATGACGGTGAAATCAAAGATTTCATTGCTAAACTTATTCGCAAAGAAGCGGGTGACAAATCGGGTCTTGTTTACGGTATGGGTCATGCTGTTTACACCCTTTCTGACCCCCGTTCACGTATTCTTCACGACCGTGCAAAAAATGTGGCTATTGCTAAAGGATTTGAAACCGATTTCAAAATTCTCGAAGCAGTAGAACGTCTTACCCCTGAGGTATTTGCCGAAATAAAGGGTAGTTTCAAACCCCTTTGTTCTAACGTTGACCTTTATTCCGGTCTTGTTTATCGTGCTCTCGGTATTCCCGATGACCTCTTCACCCCCATCTTTGCGGTATCCCGTTCTGCAGGTTGGAGTGCTCACCGCGTTGAAGAATTTGTTTCCGGTGGTAGAATTATCCGCCCCGCATACAAAGCCGTAGCAAAACGCAGAGAATACGTATCCCTTGACGAAAGATAGTCCTATTTTTTACTAAAGGTCGTTTTATAATGAAAAAAATCATTCTTTCCATTAGTTTTATACTCTTTTGTTTTTTAACAGTTGGAGTTAGAATATTTGAGTTGCTTGTTATGATAGATAAGCAAAGTGGTTTTTATCTCGAAAAATTTAATATTATATCCATTATTATGGTGGTTATTGCATTTATTGGATGTTTTAATTTCGCCTTTGGCTCAATCATTACACTAAAAAATGAATCAAAGGAACGCAAAGCCCCTAAAAATTCCGTTTTAGTTGGTATATCGTCCCTTCTTATGGCGCTCGGTATTTTCTATGATATGGGTCAAATTGCTCTTAGCACCTCTGAATATAATTTAGGTAATTATGTTGCACTTGGCCTTTCCTTTTTGAGTGCTATAACCTTTGTTATTTATGGTGTTTGTTATTTTGTGGGTAAAGAGTTACCAAAGATAATGTCAATTATCCCCGTTATTTGGAGTGTAGGTCAACTTATTATAAGCTACACCCGATTTAACGGAATTGCATTAGCTTCGGAAAATATTACCGATATTATCACATTATCATTCTTTATGGTATTTTGGCTTTATCATTCAAAAATCATCAGCGAAATCAACGCCGAAAAATCTCTTTCAAGATTATTCATTTTTGGCAGTTGTACTGCTATGTTGGGACTTATATCAACCCTCCCCCGTTTCTTCGTTGATTATGGTTTAAGGGTGGATTTTATATCCTCTATGCCTATGGTATCCTTCTCTAATCTTACGGGTGCTATATATGTTATTTGTTTTATGGGTGCAATCTATTTGCAAACCGTTGAGAAAAGCGTATGTAATACTCTTGAATCGGATGAGTCAGATTCAGTTATTGATCCCCCTCAATTTACCGTTGAAGTGATTGATAATTTTGATGTAGAAACTGAAACCAAAGAAGAAAATTAAGAATATTTTAATAATAAAAACCTCCGACCTTGCGGTCGGAGGTTTTTATTATTATCTTAAAGATAATTATTTAACAGCATCTTTGAAGGGGTTACCAGCTTTGAATACGGGAGTTTTGGAAGCTGCAATGGTGATTTCTTCTTTAGTTTGGGGATTGCGGCCTTTTCTTTCGCCACGTGCACGAACTTCGAAGGTACCAAAGCCAACCAATTGAACCTTATCACCAGCGGCGAGGGTTTCTTTGATTGCTTCGATAACAGCGTTAAGTGCTTTTTCGGAATCTTTCTTGGAAAGAGCTGTTTTTTCTGCAACTGCAGCTACGAGTTCTGTTTTGTTCATTGTTTTTTCCTCCTGATTTTTATTATTCTACGGATTAAACCGTTAGATACATTTTAGGGTTGATGCTTTATTTCATCCCACAAAGCATCAAGTTCTTCTAAAGGGGCTTCTTTCATATTTATACCCCTTTTCACAGCTAAATCTTCCACCTTTGAAAATCTTTTTATAAACTTTTCGGTGGCGAATTGAAGAGCATCTTCAGCATCAATCTTTAAAAATCTTGCAACGTTAACTGCCGAAAAGAGCAGGTCACCAAATTCTTCAAATACTTCGTCACTGTTGCCGACTTTTCGGGCATCTTCAAGTTCTTTAAGTTCCTCGTGAAGTTTAGAAACGGCACCTTCGGCTTCATCCCAATCGAACCCTGCTTTAGCGGCTCGTTTTTGAACCTTTTGAGCACGGAATAATGCGGGGAAAGCTTTAGGAACACTCTGGAGAGTTTTAGTTGCTGTATCGTTTTGCTTTGACTTATTTTTGATCTTTTCCCAATTATCAAGCACCTTTTCAGAGGTATCGGCATTAACCTCGCCGAAAACGTGTGGATGACGTTCAATAAGTTTACGGCAAACTCCGTCGGTTACGTCTTCAAAATCAAAGGTGTTTTCGCCCTTTTCAATTTCACAATGGAAGACCACTTGAAGCAAAACATCACCAAGTTCTTCACAAAGGTCAACTGAATTTTCTCGGTCGATAGCATCGGCTACTTCGTAGGCCTCTTCTATCATATTTCCTCGAATAGATTTATGATCTTGTTCTCTATCCCAAGGGCATCCGTCTTCACTGCGAAGAATTGCCATAATAGAACGAAGGTCATCAATACTATAATTTTCTTTTATAGGAAAATCTACCAAGGAACATCACCGTTTTCTTATTTGTAAAAGTGCCGAAAAACCTTAATTTACCAACAAATTTACCTTTTTTATTTTATCATATAATTTTATACTTTTCAAGTACTTTTGCGATTTTTTCGCCTTTTGGAAGCATTAAAACGTCATTTTTTGTTAAAACCTTCAACAATACAATGGCAACGAAGTAAATAATTGCCGCAAAAGCAATAGATATTACTGTAATTACTCTGCTTGAAAGTGCATCTCCTACAAATCTTGTCATAAGACCAAATCCACTCCAAGCTGCAAATCCACACAAAGCACCCGCGATTAGGGGCTTTATAAAGGTGGTCATTATATTGGGAATTACCTTGGTATATTTGCAAAGAAGGATTATTTCACTAATGAAAATATAGGCATAGCAAGCAAAAGTACCAATAGCCGCACCGCTAATATTAAACATTGGAATTCTTACTAAAACATAGTTTACAACTATTTTTATACAAGCACCAATGACCATATTTATAACAGGGACTCTTTCTTTTCCTACCGCTTGCAATAAACTTGTCATAGGCATTGTAATACCGCCAAACACAACTGCAAAACCTAATATTCTCAAGGCATCGGTTGCCACAGCGGCATCAATAGGACGCAAAGGATAGAGCAAATTCATAATGGGACCTGCAAGGGCTACTATGCCGAGTCCTGCGGGGATAGATACAAGAGCGGTGATTTTAAGCACCGATTCATAGGTCTTTTTTATGCCATCTTTCTCATTTTTAGAATAAGAAGTAGTCATTGCGGGAAGGGCGGACACACCTAAAACAGAGGTTACGGTTGGAATTAAAGAAAAGATAGAAAACGCCATTCCTTTGTAACATCCATATAAATAGTTTGGAATGGAATCATATTTTGCTTGAATGGTGGTAAGAGAAGTATCATTCAAAAAGGATTGCCACATTTCGGGGAAAAGGGTTTCTACCGTTTGGGGATTAGCCGATACCATATCGTTAAGACGTTTTTGTACCGTTACCGCATCCACAAGTCCTGCGATTTGGGATGCAAGGGAGCCAATAACCACAGGCACGGCGATTACCAAAAGTGCTTTTAGGATTTGTCGTTGGGATTGAGGTTTCACTTCGCAATCAAGAAGCATTTGATTGGTTATTCCATCTCCACCCTTAACGTATCGAAGTTTAAGATATAACGCTCCAAACATAGTACCAAGCATTATACCAAAAATTGCGGCGGCGGCTTGAACAGATTCATCAAAGCCCATCTTCTTGACAACAAAAACAAGAGCAATACCGATTATAACCTTGCCTAAAGATTCTATTACCTGAGATACTGCGGTGGGGGTCATATTGCAAAGGCCTTCGTAATATCCCCTATAGGTTGACATTATGCAACAAAACAACATTGCGGGGGCTATTACAAGAAGGGATAAAAGGGCATCATTATTTTTTGCACCAATTACCCTAAGATATGGATATGACAATAAAAGAAGCAATATAGTGCCTACAATACCCATTATCAAGAAGGTTCTTTGTGCTACTTTTAATACTGTACGGGAATCCCTTGTGTTGCCCTGCGCCATATAGGATGCAACCATTCGGCATACCGCTATGGGGAGACCCGAAAGGGCTACCGCATATACAGGCAAATATAGGTCGTATGCAGTTTGGAAATAACCCATTCCCGATGCACCTATCATATTGCCCAAGGGGATTTTGAACACGGCACCTAAAATCTTAACAAGTGCCATGGCTATCATAAGGGTCATTGCGCCCTCTAAAAAGGACTGCTTTTTATTTTTAGTTTTGGTAGTTTTCATATCGTTACATTCCTTCTACCTATCAAGATAAGCGACCGGAGAGGGTTTATTTCTCCGGCCGTGATAGTTATATTATATGAAGTTTTGTATGATTTATATTCCTGCGGAATAGTTAGGTGCTTCTTTAGTGATAGAAATATCGTGAGGATGACTTTCTTTAAGTGCTGCACCGGTAATACGAACGAATCTTGCTTTTTCTTGAAGGGTGGGGATATCAATACATCCACAGTAACCCATACCGGAACGGATACCGCCAAGAAGTTGGAATACGGTATCGGAAAGGGGTCCCTTATAAGGAACACGACCTTCAACGCCTTCGGGAACGAGTTTACGGGCACCTTCTTGGAAGTAACGGTCTTTACTACCCTTATTCATAGAAGTAATAGAGCCCATTCCACGATAAACTTTGTAGGTTCTGCTTTGATAAATTTCAACCTCACCGGGAGATTCTTCACAACCTGCAAAGAGTGAGCCGATCATACAAACCGATGCACCTGCGGCGAGGGCTTTAACGATATCACCGGAGTATTTAATACCACCGTCGGCAATAACTGTTACGTTCTTACCTGCTGCGGCACTTGCAACGTCATAGATAGCGGTAACCTGAGGAACACCGATACCTGCGATAATACGGGTAGTACAGATAGAACCGGGGCCGATACCAACCTTAAGAACGTCAACACCTGCATCAATAAGACATTCAGCGGCGGCACCTGTTGCGATATTACCTGCGATAAGGGTGATGTGGGGGAATGCTTCCTTAACGCGTTTTGCGGCGTTGATAATGTTTGCACTGTGACCGTGAGCAGAGTCAAGGGCAAGTGCATCTACACCTGCGGCAACAAGGGCTTCGGCACGATCTAACATATCTGCACTTACACCCAAAGCACCTGCACAAAGAAGACGACCACTTGCATCACGGGCAGAGTTGGGATAACGGTGGGCTTTTTCGATATCTTTAATGGTGATAAGTCCCTTTAATTTGCCATTATTATCTACAATGGGGAGTTTTTCAATCTTGTTGGCACGAAGAATTTCTTGTGCTTGTTCAAGGGTGGTGCCTTGGGGTGCGGTGACCAATTTTTCTTTGGTCATAACTTCGCTGATTTTAACGTTGAAGTCGGTCATAAAACGCATATCGCGGTTGGTAAGAATACCGACTAATTTATCGTTTTCGCAAATGGGCACACCCGAAATTTTGTATTTTGCCATAAGTGCTTCGGCATCGTAAGCAAAATGGTCGGGAGAAAGGAAGAAGGGGTCAACAATAACTCCGTTTTCAGAACGTTTAACCTTATCTACTTCGCCTGCTTGTTCTTCAATAGACATATTTTTATGGATAACACCCATACCGCCTTCACGGGCGATTGCAATAGCCATTGCGGATTCGGTAACGGTATCCATAGCAGCGGTCATAAGAGGTGTATTTAAGGTGATAGAATCGGAAAGTTTTGCACGAAGGTCGATATCTTTAGGAAGAATATCTGATCTGTCAGGAATAAGGAGGACATCATCAAAGGTGAGTCCTTCTTTGCAAAATTTACTTTGGAAATCGGTGTTTAGCATTGAAATTCCCCTTTCGTATTTATAAAAAGTTAATTATTTACATTTATTTGGGATATTATATCACAAACACCCCGTACTTTCAAGCATTTTTTGCACTTTATATTCGTGATAATACATAAATTTTTACAATAAATTTTATACATAAAAAATATATAAAATATCGTTTACATATTTAGGTTTTTGTGCTATAATTTTTGAGTATGGGTATTTATAATTTGCCCGTGAAAGGATATGATTCGAAATGAGTCTTTTGACCGCTATTTTCGGTAACTACAACAAGAAAGAATTGAAGAGGGTTGAACCCATTAGAGATATGGTTCTTGCCCTTGAAGATAAATATGCTGAAATGTCGGACGAGGAGTTAAAAGCACAAACTCCTATCCTTAAAGAACGTCTTGCAAACGGTGAAACCACCGACGATATTCTACCCGACGCCTTTGCCGTTTGCCGCGAAGCGGCCTGGCGTGTTCTTGGTATGAAACACTTTCCTGTTCAAATTATTGGCGGTATTGTTCTTCATCAAGGACGTATTAGCGAAATGAAAACCGGTGAAGGTAAAACCTTGGTGGCTACCCTTCCCGCTTATCTTAACGCTCTTGAAGGCAAGGGTGTTCACATTGTTACGGTTAACGATTATCTTGCCCGACGCGACTCTGAGTGGATGGGTAAGGTATATAAATTTTTAGGTCTTACCGTTGGCCTTATTGTTAGCGGTATGAAAAATCCCGAAAGAAAGGTTGCCTACGCTGCCGATATTACCTACGGCACCAACAACGAGTTAGGATTTGACTATCTTCGTGATAATATGGCAACCTACAAAGAACAAAAGGTTCAAAGGGGACATCGTTTTGCCATCGTTGACGAGGTTGACTCTATCCTCATAGACGAAGCAAGAACCCCTCTTATTATTTCAGGTCAGGGTGAAAAATCCAGCGACCTTTATGAAAAAGCAGATAGATTTGCCCGTACCCTTAAGATGATTAAGATTAAGGAAGAAGATACCAAAGAGGATACCGATGCCAAATACGATGGTGATTACATCGTTGACGAAAAGGCAAAGACGGTTACCCTCACCCCCTCAGGTGTTGCAAAGGCCGAAAAGGCATTTGGTGTAGATAATCTCTCAGATATGGAAAACAGCACCCTTCTTCACCACATAAATCAGGCAATTCGTGCCCACGGTATTATGCATCGTGATATCGATTACGTTGTAAAAGACGGCGAAGTGCTTATTGTTGATGAATTTACAGGTCGTCTTATGTTTGGCCGTCGTTATAATCAAGGTCTTCATCAAGCCATCGAGGCAAAGGAAGGGGTTAAGGTTGAACACGAATCCAGAACCCTTGCCACCATTACGTTCCAAAACTATTTCCGCCTTTATGAAAAACTTTCGGGTATGACCGGTACTGCTCTTACCGAAGAAACCGAATTTAACGAAATATACAAGTTAGATATTATTGAAGTACCCACTAATAAACCCAATATTCGTGAGGACTATCCTGACTCCTTCTATCGCACAGAAGAGGGTAAATTCAAGGCGGTTATTGAACAGGTTAAAGAATGTCACGAAAAGGGTCAACCTGTTCTTGTTGGTACTGTATCTATTGAAAAATCTGAAAAATTAAGTTCTATGCTTAAACGTCAAGGCATTAAACACGAAGTTCTTAACGCTAAGCATCACGAAAGAGAAGCACAAATCGTATCTCAAGCAGGTAAGCTTGGTGCGGTTACTATCGCTACCAATATGGCAGGCCGTGGTACCGATATTATGCTTGGCGGTAACGCTGAATATCTTGCAAAATCCGATATGAGAAAAGCCGAATATGATGAGGATCAAATCGACAAGGCAACCTCATTCTTCGACACCGACGATGAAGAAATTTTGGAACTCCGCCGTGTATATATGGAACTCCTTGAAAAACACAAGGCAGAAATCGCTCCCGAAGCCGAAAAGGTTCGTGAGGCAGGCGGTTTGTTTATCATTGGTACCGAACGTCACGATTCCCGTCGAATTGATAACCAGTTAAGAGGTCGTTCAGGACGTCAAGGTGACCCCGGTGCATCAAGATTTTATCTTTCTTGCGAAGATGACCTTATGCGTCTCTTTGGCGGTGAAAGATTTAATTCCATTATGTCCACCTTCGGTCTTGCCGAAGATATGCCCCTTGACAGTAAGATGCTTTCCCGTACCATCGAAAGTGCTCAAGGCAAGGTAGAATCTCGCAACTTTGCCGCTCGTAAGAACGTTCTTGAGTTTGACGACGTTATGAACCAACAACGTAGTATTATCTATGGTGAGAGAGATAAAGTTCTTGACGGTGTTGAACTTAAACCCCTTATTCTCGATATGATCGATAAAGCCATCACCGATGCTTGTAACTATCACCTTGCGGATGACCGTATCCATGATAATTGGGATTTAGACGGGCTTCGCAGTGAATATTTAGGTTGGCTTACCTTCCCCGAAGATTTCCATTTTTCCCCCGAAGAACTTGGCAACACCGAAAAAGAAGATATTGTTACTATGATTACCGAACGCGCCCACGCTCGTTATGAAGAGCGCGAAGCCGAAATTGGTGAGGAAATATTCCGTGATTTAGAGCGTAAAGTTCTTCTTTACTGTGTTGATAATCACTGGATGGAACACATTGATGCTATGGATGATTTAAGAGAGGGTATTTATCTTCGCTCCTATGCTCAACACAATCCCGTTCAGGAATATCGCAACGAAGGATATGATATGTTCAACGCTATGAGTCAATCTATCCGCGAACAAACCGCAAAGATGATGCTCACTCTTAAGGTTCAAGCCAAAGAGGACGTTGAAAGAAAACAACAAGCCACCATTACATCCGCAAGCAGAGCGGGAGAAGGTGCCAAAACCAAGACCGTTGTAAAGACCAAATCCGAAAAGGTCGGTCGCAACGACCCTTGTCCCTGCGGCAGCGGAAAGAAATATAAAAAGTGCTGCGGTGCAGAGGAATAATACTGTATTTTATTTTGAATGATGTAGATATATATGGGTAAAGATGTAATTATTGCATTGGACTTTGAAAACAAAGAAAAGGCATTAGGTTTTCTCGACAACTTCACCGGTAGAAAACCCTTTGTAAAAATCGGTATGGAACTTTTTTATGCCGAAGGTCCTCAAATCGTTAAAGATATTAAAGCAAGAGGTCACAAGATATTCTTAGACCTTAAACTTCACGATATTCCCAACACAGTCAAAAAGGCAATGGCAGTTTTAAGTTCTCTTGATGTAGATATGTGTAACCTCCACGCCGCAGGTACTATTGATATGATGAAGGCAGCTCTGGAAGGTCTTACCCGTGCCGATGGCAGTCGTCCTATTCTTTTGGCAGTTACCCAACTTACCTCTACCAGTGAGGAAAGAATGCAAAGAGAACTCCTCATTAACGAAACCATTGAAAACACCGTTGTTAAGTATGCTCAAAATGCCAAAGAGGCAGGTCTTGACGGTGTTGTTTGCTCTCCCCTTGAGGCACCCCTTGTTAAGGAAGGTTGCGGAAGTCAATTTATGACCGTTACCCCCGGTATCCGTTTTGCCGATGGTGACGTAGGCGACCAGGTTCGCATTACCACCCCCGACAAGGCAAAACAAATGGGCACCGATTATATTGTTGTTGGACGTCCCATCACCGCCGCAGAAGATCCCGTTGCCGCTTACGAGCGTTGCGTTAAAGAATTTAATGACTAATTACCCTTAAAGGAAAGGATTAAAATATTATGAAAAAGACAATTGCTAAAGACCTTTTATCCATTGAGGCAGTATTTTTACGTCCCGATGATCCCTTTACCTGGGCAAGTGGTATTAAGAGTCCTATCTACTGCGATAACCGACTCATTCTCACCGCTCCCGAAGTTCGTACCCGTGTTGAAAACGCTATTGCCGAGACCGTTAAGGCAAAATATCCCCAATGCGAGGCATTATTCGGCACCAGCACCGCAGGTATTGCCCATGCTGCTATTGCTGCCGATATTTTAGGACTTCCCATGGGATACGTTCGTTCCGGTGCTAAAGACCACGGCAGAACCAATCAAATTGAAGGCCGTTTGGACAAGGGAGAAAAGGTGGTTGTTATTGAAGACCTTATCTCTACCGGCGGTAGTGTTATTGAGGTTGTAAACGTTCTCCGCGAGGCAGGTGCCGAGGTTCTCGGTGTTGTAAGCATCTTCACCTATGGTATGCAAAAAGGTATTGACCGTCTTGCTGCTGCTAACATTGAAAACACCAGCATCACCGATTTTGATACCCTCCTCCCCGTTGCTGCTGAAGAAGGATATATCAAAGCCGAAGATATTGACCGTCTTACTAAATTTAGAAACAACCCCTCTGACGAATCCTGGATTGGATAGTTAAATAAAAAGGAAGGATATATATGCGACATTTAATTGATATTACCGATCTTTCGGTAGAGGAAATTAACCAACTTCTTGACCTTGCAGATGATATCATCGAAAACAAGGATAAATATGCCGAAGTTTGCAAAAGAAAAAAGATTGCTACTCTTTTCTTTGAGCCCAGCACCCGCACCCGTCTTAGTTTTGAGTCGGCTATGCTTGATTTAGGCGGTAGTGTATTAGGTTTTTCAAGTGCATCTTCATCCTCTGCATCTAAGGGTGAAACCGTTACCGACACCATTCGTGTTGTTTCGGAATATGCCGACATTATTGCCATGCGTCATCCTAAAGAGGGCGCTCCCTTTGCCGCAACACAAACCACCCTTGTTCCCATTATCAACGCAGGTGACGGCGGACATAATCATCCCACCCAAACCCTTGCCGACCTTCTTACCATCCGTAGAGAAAAGGGTCGTCTTACCAATCTTAAGATTGGTCTTTGCGGTGACCTCAAATTTGGTCGTACCGTTCACTCCCTTGTTCACGCTATGTCAAGATATGAGGGTAACAGTTTTTATCTTATCTCCCCTGACGAACTTAAAATGCCCTCTTATATTAAAGAAGATCCCCTCGATAAGAAAAACATCCCTTACACTGAACACAAGACTATGGAAGAAGTTTTGCCCGAACTTGATA
>JAFVID010000023.1 GCA_017474205.1 Clostridia bacterium
CAAATGATATTTTGTCTACTGTGGATTGTAAAACGAGCAAAGCATCGGTTACATCAACAGTACCGTTTAAATCTACGTCACCGTATTTTATGTAATCGGTGCCATAGGTACCACTTGGGGTGGTATCCGCCTTTACGACAGCAGGGGTATACAGCATTACTACCATCATAACAAGTGTTAAAATTAGTGATATTCCTCTTTTCATAATTTCCTCCTAGGATTTATTATATTTTAATTGTTATAGGTAATTCCTTCTAAATTATCGAAAAGCATAAAGTTAGGTGTTGCACTACCACTGTAGTTGAAATAGGTAATACGGATTGCATTAATCTTTGACCAATCGGCACCATTTAAGGCGGGGGCATCTTTGGTCAAGGTAAGCACGTGCCATCCGGGGACCGTTCCATCTATACCGATAAGGTAGTTGAAACCATCATCCTGTCCGTTGGTAACAAAGTTAATTTGAATAGCACCTGATCCTTCAACAGATTGACCAAGGAAGTATTGCAAAGAGAAATCATCATAAGATGAAAGGTTTGTTGTGGTGGGGAATTTATAGTAAACCATACCGCCTACCTTGGTATTGGAAACGTTGGCTGTAACATCTGTGAACTGTGCATTAAGACAACCAGAACCTTGCATTTTGTTGTTGGTTTCTTGGTGAGCAGTAGTATTAAAGCCGGTTGTAACGTTAGCGGTAGTATCAAAACTAACAATGGTATTCTTGGTAGAGTTGAGAGAAACCGCCTTATTGGAATCGTGTAATACCGCATAGTAGGTATAGGGATCGAGATATCTTGCAGTCATACCTTTTGATGCAGCATATTCATTAAATCCAATTATCAAATTGAAAATTTGTGTGGGTGAGAAGATAACGGTACGATATGCACTAAAGTTCACGCCTTGACTCATATAGTTTGCGGCGTGGTTATACATAACATCATATTGACCGGGTTCTACACCATTTTGACAATGTACAAAGTAGGTATTGTTATATTTTACAAGGGGTGTGCTATGACAGTTGGTAAAGTTAAGTCGATTTGAATAAGCACTAATGCTCTTTGCTATGTTTTTAGAAATACTACTATGAGAACCATTGATAATGAATCCTGTCATATCAAGGTCAAAACGGTTGTAGAATGTTTTACTGTAGTTTGACCAAAGGGTGCCTGCATCGGCATTTGCTGTGGGACGTTTTTGACCCGAAAGGGCAAGAGTATTATCGTGGAATAATGCTTCGGGGATAATGTATCCTGCACCGCCGTCGCCACCTGCAAAATAGTCCTTAGCGCTCTTCTTTTCGTACATATAATCAAAGGTCATAGGCACACGATAAGAAAGGTTGGGGTTAATGCTCCACATAAGAGCAAAAGCACCACGCTTAGAATCGGCAAAATAGGTGGGAATATATTGTTTAAGCCATGCGGATGAGTCGTAGTCACCAACGTATATAGTGTAGTAGAAGGTGTTTTGGTCGTATCCAAAACTTTCCATAGGAGTCTTGTTATTTACGTATTGAGATTTTTTAGGAACATATTTATAGTAAACAGATCCGTTGGTCATACAGGTATAAGCAGGAGCATCGGCCTCTTTTGCCATATTGTAGCAGGTGATAATTTCGGTAAAGAGCCATTCAAGTTCGGTTGCATATTTACTACCAAGACCTGACTCTTTTGAATATTTACACCACCATGGTGGGAAACCGATGAGCTGACCAAAGGCACCACTTGCACGGTCATATCGTTTTTGGAGTATCTTTTTAAGGGTAGCAAGGTCGGTACCTACGCTTGCTTGACCGTTCTTTTGTGCAGAGTCGTCACTTGCGGCTTCACCAGAATAGGGATTGAGATCAAAGAAGAATGCACGACGGGCAATAAAGTAGTCGTGATTGTAGATTTGTTTCCATTTATCGAATTCCATATAGTCGGTGGTTTGGTTTTTGGAGTATGCATCATATCCTTCAATACAACAAGCACCGTCAAGCATATATGCGATATATTGGGTGGAACAACGGCTGAAATATTTTTCTAAAGCCCAAAGATAGGCATCGTTTTTAGCACTACCCGTACTTGCAACTGAAGTGCCTGTAATGGTGGTGCCTTTTTGTCCGTTTTTGAACATACCAACGAGATTGAGTTTTACGGGTACACCATCGGCAATAAGTTGTTTATGTAAGGGACTTTCGGCAAGAACAGGGAGATATCCGTCAAGACCACAGATGGTTGCGGCTACGTTTGCGGTGGCGGGAACGTTACCATCCCAAAGAACAATACCGCAAGATTTAATTATTCCAAGGAATTGTGAATAGAAATCATCCCAAGTGGAAATGGTTACTTGGGTAAGACCGTCACCAACGGTGGCGGAACTGGATTTTTTAAGAATAGAGTTGGCTTCGTCAATGTAATCGAGCCAAGTGGCGTCGGTTTCTTGAACGGAGGCATATACCATAGTAGTATGTTTTCCATCCATACCGAAGTCACGGTTGATAAGACCCTGCAAGGAATAGAACAGGCGCATATAATCGTTATCGCACAAATTCATTTTTGAAGGCCATGTATATAAGGGTTTTGCCGCTTTAAGGGCAGATTCGTTTACACAGTACATTGTGTAGGGTTTAAGTGTACCGATATTTACACTAAAACTTGTATCGGCGGTGGAATCTTTTACGTATGCGCCGTTTACAGAGTTGGTTTTGCTATAAGAAGAAATATAGTTACTACTATTTACGCCATAGTAGAACTTGAGGGTATTACCTGTTTCCTCAAGTTTCTTAGAAGTGGTGGATTTAGAGGAATCTAAGACATAACCGGTATAGGTTTTGGAGGTGCCGCTTACGGTATCGCCAACGTAACCCGTTTTAGTTTCTGATGCTGTGGGGGATGTTGAATAACCTGCATTGGTAGATGCTTTGAAATGTTGGATTGTGTAGTTTACCGACATTCTTGAATAAGAATATGTATAGGTAACTGCAGTTGTTCCGCTAACAGATGTGGGAACGGTGGTATTCCAAGCACCGCCGGTGTAACCGTAAGCACGGGTCATACCGGTAGGAGCGGTGAGGGAGGATGTTCCGCTTGTGCTATATACACCACTTTTAAGGAGAGTTTTATATTGAACAATATTGGCAGAACTACCGCCCGACCAAGTACCATTTGAGATTTTAAAGGTAATCTTCTTTTGGTATTTATCGGGAATATTGTCGGCAGATGCACCGTTTGTGCCGCCGCCAACCTTGTCGATATAATATTCATCGGTAAAACTTGTGATTTTATCTACCGAATATTGAAGTACAGTCAATGCGTCGGAAACGGTGACAGTGGTATCTAAGGTAACGTCGGCAATACTTGCTTTTTTAGCGGCAAGGGTGATTTTACCTACCGTATGTTGAAGAATAGAAAGAGCATCGGAGGAGTCGACAGTTTTGTTTATATCAACATCTCCGTAGTTCACGTAGTCGGTACCATAAGTTCCGCTTGGTGTGGTTTCCGCCTTAACACCTAAAGGTACAGACAAGAAACTTGTTACTATAATAAGTGTTAAAACTATTGAAAGTATCTTTTTCATAAGTTCCCTCATTTGTTCATTTGAAAGTTAAATTTGGTTTTACTTTTGTATCACCATTACACTCCGCCAAACCGACGATTACGCCCTGCAAAGACTTCAATTGCTTTATCTAAATCTTTTTTTGAAAAATCGGGCCACAAGGTATCGCAAAAATAAAGTTCAGCATAGGCCGACTGCCATAAAAGGTAGTTGGAAATGCGATATTCTCCGCCCGGGCGGATAAATAGGTCAAGGGGTGGACAATCTGCGGTGTAGATTGATTTATCGAACATTTCGGCATCAATTTGGTCAAGGGTAATCTCCCCTGCCGAAACCTTTTTGCAGATATTTTTTACGCCATATAGAATTTCATCTCGACCACCATAGTTAATGGCAAGGTTGACTCTCATTCCCGTACAGTCAGCCGATTCTTTTTCGGCTTTTGCCATAAGATCTTGAAGTTCTTCTGACAACGCACTGCGGTCACCGATGAAACAAAGTTTAATATTTTCGCTCTTAAAATTCACCGAATCTCTTAAATATTCGGCAAAAAGGGACATAAGGGTATCTACCTCTTCTTTGGGTCTCTTCCAGTTTTCGGTGGAAAAGGCATAAAAGGTCATACACTCAATTCCAATGGAATTGGCATATTGGCAAATAGTTTTGAAGTTACTTGCTCCCACCTTATGTCCTGCGGTACGGGGCATAAGTCGTTTCTTTGCCCATCTGCCATTGCCGTCCATTACGACGGCAATATGGCGGGGGAATATTTTTTCACTCATTAGATTTCTTGTAATTCTTTGGATTTTTTGTCGGCTGCATCATCGGCAAGTTTGCAGTACTTGTCGGTGAGTTTTTGAACGTCTTGTTCAGACTTTTTAAGGTCATCTTCGGTGATTTCGGAATTTTTCTTCATTGCCTTATATTTTTCAAGGGCATCACGACGGATGTTGCGAACTGCAACCTTACCGTTTTCGCAAAGTTTTGCTACTTGGCGGGTAAGTTCAAGACGACGTTCCTCGTTAAGAGGGGGGAATACAAGACGGATAACTCTGCCGTCGTTTGCGGGATTGATACCTAAATCGGATGCTTGAATTGCTTTTTCGATATCTTTAATGGTGGACATATCATAGGGTTGAATTTGGAGAATACGTGCTTCGGGAGCAGATACAGAGGACATTTGGGGAATGGGGGTGGGTACTCCGTAAAAATCCACCATAATTCTATCAAGTACAGCAGAGGTGGCTCTACCTGCACGGATAGATGCGAATTCAGTTTCTAAGGACACGATTGCCTTTTGCATTTTTTCTTCTGTTTGTTTGTAAAGTTCTTTCATTATATATACCTCCAAGAATTTGTTTTGATTACAATTTATTTTACTATTGTACCGATGGTTTCACCCATTACAGCACGATAGATATTGTCGGGGTCGTTAAGATTGAATACCAAGATGGGCATTTTGGTATCTCTACACATGGTAGCGGCGGTCATATCCATAACGTTAAGGTCTTTTTCTACGATATCCATAAAGGAAAGGGTATCGTATTTTTTAGCATTAGGATTGGTTTTGGGGTCGCTATCGTATACACCGTCAACGTTAGTTGCTTTGAATATGATATCGGCATCGATTTCGGCGGCACGAAGGGCTGCACCTGTATCGGTGGTGAAATAGGGGTTACCTGTACCGCAACCAAAGATAACTACTCTACCCTTTTCGAGGTGGCGGATTGCCTTACTGCGAATGTAGGGCTCGGCTACCTGTTGCATTGTGATAGCGGTTTGAACACGGGGTACTGCTCCTGCTTGTTCAAGTGCATCGGCAAGGGCAAGACAGTTGATGGTGGTGGCAAGCATTCCCATATGGTCGGCACGGGTGCGGTCCATATCTCCACCTGCACGGCCTCTCCAAAAGTTACCGCCGCCTACTACGACTGCAACTTCAACGCCTGCATCATTGCATTTTTTGATACTCTTACATACATCAAGTACAGTATCAAAGTTAAGTCCTTGTTTTTGGTCGCCTGCAAGTGCCTCTCCACTGATTTTAAGAAGCACGCGTTTGTAAACAGGTTTGTTTCCCATTTTATTTTCTCTCCTTATATGTTAATTATCTAAATATATTGTTTCTTTATTTTCTGCAAAGACAGTGCCTCGGGATGAGTCAATAAGTGCACTTCTGAACTCATCAACACGTTCTACCGGCACAAATATCTCTGCTAAAATATTATGTTGATATACCGTTTCACCTATTCTTCCTTCCACTCCATATACAAGTGGGGTGAATCTTCCGTGAAAATCGTAATTATACTCCGCTGTCATTCGCTGATAAAGACAAAGTTTTCTACGTTCGGTATTTTTTAGGGCGGCAAGGGTAGCGTCGGTATATGCTCTAACGAGTCCTCCTGTGCCCAATAAGGTACCGCCAAAATATCTCGTTACCACCACAACGCAATCCACAAGTTTTTCACCCTCAAGTATTTTGAGGATAGGTTGACCTGCGGTGCCCTGAGGTTCTCCGTCATCACTGTATCGACTGATAGCAGGTTCCCTCAAAACGTAGGCAAAGACATTGTGCCGTGCATCGTAATGCTTTTGCTTGATTTTGTTTATAAAATCGGTTGCCTCCTGCTCGGTGGTTACGGGGGCAACGTATCCAATAAATCGGGAACGTTTTTCCACGATTTCATCGGTGGCATATTCTTTAATTGTTACGTAACTGTTTTCCATACTATTTGTTTTTTTCTTTTATCTCTTTTAACCGAACCGCAAATGCTTGTTCGTTTTTATTATCTCCTGCAACGTAATAGGTTTTATTTTTCAACCTGTCGGGGAGATACTGTTGTTTAACGTAGTGGTCGGGATAATCGTGGGGATAAAGATAATGTTGACCTTTAACCTCGGCATCCTCTCCGTCAAAATGAACATTCTGAAGTTGACGGGGCACGGGACCTATATTTCCTCTTTCAACGTCCTGCATCGCTTCATTTATTCCCATATAGGCCGCGTTGGACTTTGGTGCCATACAGGTTAACACCACCGCGTTGGCAAGGGGGATTCTCGCTTCGGGCATACCTACCTGAAGGGCAATATCTACCGCCGATTTAACGATGGGCATAATTTGCGGATATGCAAGTCCTACATCTTCACAAGCACACACCATAAGACGTCGACAAGCCGATGCCATATCTCCCGAAGCAAGGATTCGGGCAAGATAGTGAAGAGCTGCGTCGGGATCGGATCCACGCATAGATTTTTGAAATGCCGATATGCAGTCATAATGCTCATCACCCGAACGGTCATAACGGATAGGTGAAGAGGCACTTATATCTTCCACAGTTTCTTCGGTAACGACAATACCATCCTCGGTAATATCCCCCGAATTTACGCATAGTTCGGTAATGTTCATCGCCTTGCGAACGTCACCACCACAAACGGCGGATATCTTTTGGCAAATCTCATCCGAAACGATTATATTAACGCCCTTTTCCTCCGAGAGAATTTTGAACCCTCTCTTTACCGCAGGAATAACCTCCTCCTTTGTTACGGGTTTGAATTCAAACACCGAACTACGGGAAAGCAATGCGTTATAAACATAGAAATAAGGATTTTCGGTGGTGGATGCAATTAAGGTGATACCACCGTTTTCGATATATTCAAGCAAAGATTGTTGTTGCTTTTTGTTAAAGTACTGAATCTCATCGAGATAAAGAAGTATTCCGTTAGGGGCGGCGAAGGTGCCGATTTCACCAATGATATGTTTAATATCGGCGGTGGATGCGGTGGTACAGTTAAGTTTGCGAAGAGTTTTATCGGTCTTATTGGCAATAATAGTAGCAAGGGTGGTTTTGCCCGTACCTGATGGACCGTAAAAGATGAGATTAGGGACATCCCCTGACTCTATAACCTTGCGCAAACTTTTGCCTTCACCAATAAGGTGTTTTTGACCTACCATTTCGTCCAAAGTGCTTGGGCGAATTCGGTCGGCAAGAGGTGAACTCACGTAAAAAACTCCTTTCCTCCATACTACTCCTTATACTCTCGTTTATAATAACATATTATAATGTAAAAATCAAGAAAAATAACCTTATTATCTGCCCGTTTTTTGTGCAGTGTTTTATTTTATAAGGAATTAAGATGTTTTTATTTCTTTGTGCATTTTTTATGTAAAAAACTGTAAATTTATTTTGCTAAAATAGAATATTTTTCTCAAGTTTACACGATTTAGGCAACTTTTTGCCCAAAAACGCCCATTATTGAGGGTTTTTTGGCTTTTTATGTGGATGAAATTCACATTTTGTTATAAAGTTGCACAAAACAGTTTCCATTTTTTTACATTTTAATCCTCCGAAACGGGTTTGTTACAATTTTGTAACCATTTAATTTCCAATATTTGGATAAAAGTTTGTAACTTTTGCCCTAAAAGAAGTCTTTTGAAAACCCTTGACAGTCAAAGTCACTCCTATTAAAATGCCTCTTGGCGTTTGAGGCAAGTATGTTTTTGGCGCTATAGACATATAATAATTAACAAGGGACTTCCCACATATTACCTTTCGACTTTGACTTTATGTTTCATCGGGAAAATATTCTCCTTTGTTAAGATAGGTTTTTCCTATCAGAAAAATGTTTATTTTGAAAGGATTATTTATGTATAGTTTTTATGACACAAAAACCGCTATTGGTAAATTCTTTGGCAGTAGAACTTTAGTCGCCTTTGTTGCAACCTTATTCGTTCTCTCCACCGTAATTTGCGGTAGCGCTTCCGCCACCACCGTTTCTGTTATAAAAGACGGTGTTGAGGAAACTGTTGTATCCGGTAACCCCTCCCCTAACGTTTCAACTCTTTTGAACGCTGCCGACGTCAGCGTAGAAGACGGTGAGGATTATGAACTCGTTTACGTGAACGAAAAACTCACCCTTAAAATTGGTCAAAAAGTTACCGTTACCGTTGCCGACAAAACTTCCGCAAAAACCTTTACTATGATTTACACCGGAAACGAAAACGTTTTGGAAGCTATTTCCCGTTCAGGTTATGAATTTACCGAAAATCATGCTTCTATCCCCTCCGCAGATACCCTTATTTTCGATAGAATGACCATTAGAATCGGCGTTATATCCTACACCGAAACCACCGTGGTTGAGGATATCCCCTTTGCCACCGAAAACAAAAACACCGCATCCCTCGTTAAGGGTGCATCCCGTGTTGCGGTTAAAGGTGTAAACGGCAAGGTTTCCCGTGTTTATCGTACCACCTTCCTTGATGGTGATGTTTGCGGAAAAGAAATTTTAAGTGAAACCGTTGTTTCCAATCCTGTAAATCAGATTATTGAACACGGCACAAACACCAATTACAGCACTAAAACTGTAAAAAATGCCCGTTTCAAATCTGCAAGTGAATATCCCGTTACAAACAATGCTGAAATCAACAAAAAATTGGTTTCTCCCCTTGCTCCTGATACCCCCATTCAACTTGATAAAAACGGTCGTCCTGTATCTTACAAACAATGTATAACAGGCGTTGCAAGTGCATATTCCCCCGTTGACGGTAAATGGACCGCCACCGGTGCTCTCGCCCAAGTTGGATATATTGCGGTTGACCCAAAACAAATCCCCTACGGTACTCTTATGTACATTAAATGCGTTAACAGCAGTTACATTTACGGATACGCTATTGCCGCTGACTGTGGTGCTTTCAAGCAATTAGGCCGCACCGTTGACCTCTTCTTCCCCAGTGCATCCGCTGCCGTTCAATTCGGCGTTAGAAACGTTGAAATTTATATTCTGTAATTAAACAAATACAGTAAAATCCCCACATCAAGCCGATGTGGGATTTTTTGTTTTTGCTTTGTTTTTATTTTAAAACATATATTGAATTGTTTGAAAATTTATTGTATAATATGTCGAAATAAAGTATTTATCATATATAAATAAGCGGAGGAAATACAATGAAAAACATATCTAAAGATGCTCTCGCTATTATTAAAAAAATGCAACAAAATGAACTTAACGAAAGCATTATTTACAAGAAAATTGCGAAGTTTGCAAAGGGCGAAGAGAACAAAAAGACCTTGGAACGTCTTGCAAATGAAGAACGCGCCCATTATGAAATTTGGAAGAATTACACCAATATTGAGATGAAACCTAAAAAGGCAAAGGTGCTTAAATACACCCTTATTGCAAGAATTTTGGGCTTTACCTTTGCGGTTAAACTTATGGAACGCGGAGAGGAAATTGCTCAAGAAAAGTACGAACAAATAACAAAAGAAGTTCCCGAAAGCGTACACATTAGAGAGCAAGAAGAGGAACACGAAGCCGCACTTCTTGATATTCTTGATGAGGAAAAACTCCACTACGTTGGTAGTATGGTGCTTGGACTTTCCGATGCTTTAGTGGAACTTGCAGGTAGTTTGGCAGGTTTCACCTTTGCTCTTCAAAACACGAAACTCGTTGCACTTTCGGGTTTAATCGTTGGTATTTCAGCGACCTTTTCTATGGCATCCAGCGAATTTCTTTCGGCAAAAAGCGAAGGACGAAATGATGCCTTTAAATCCTGCTCATACACTGGTGTTGCTTATCTTTTAACCGTTGTAGCCCTTATTGCTCCTTATTTAATTTTCTCAAATCCCATTGTTGCACTTGCGGTTATGATTGGCATAATCGTTTTAATAATCGCAGGATTTACCTACTATACATCGGTAGCACAGGATTTGAAATTCTCATCCCGTTTCCTCGAAATGGCGGGAATCAGCATTGGCGTTGCCGTTATCTCCTTTGGTGTAGGTATTCTTGCAAAACAACTTCTTGGCGTTGATATTTAAGGTATATAAAATAGACCATACCCAGGTATAAATGGGTATGGTCTTTAATTTTTAATGTGAGATTTATTCCTTAACAAAGGTGTGGAGGATTTCTCCCATATAGCATCTGTGATAGTCGTTATTATAGTTTGAATCTAAAGATTTATCGATAAAATTATCGGCATTAATATCGCTTACATAAATCTTTTTGCAGATAAGAACTATGTCGGCTTGTTCGAAATATACGGTGCCTTTATCAAAGACGGGGATAAGTCCCGTTGCCTCGGTTTTATTTATATCACGACCGCTTTTTGAACCGCATATTTTATGCACGTTTTTGGAGGTTTCTCCGCTAAAAAAGCAGATGGAAAAGCAGTCTTGCTCCTCCAAAAATTTGAAGGTGTGTCTTTGGGGACGGACCACGGGAATAATGACGTCTTTATGCCACATTTCGCCAATAAATCCCCAGGAACCGGTCATCATATTGTAACCCTTCTCATCCCCTGCGGTAATAAGCATATATCGGTCTGCAATAAGGGATACTCCGTTTTCATGAACGTCGCGAATATTTACCTCTTTAAAATTTGACATAATTTGTTCCTCCAGTAAAAACAATATAATAAGATATATTCTGCCAATAAATGTTTTATGATTTTATTAAAAAAATCAAAAATTCCATACATATTATACACTCTTTTTCTTGCACATACAAGAGTTTTGTGTTATAATAGTTTAATTCAAAAGGGTAAAAGGAGAGCTATCGTTGAAAATCATTATCGTGTGCGGTCATTATGGCGTAGGAAAAACTAATTTTTCCTTGAATCTCGCCCTATCTTTAAAGGGTAAAACTGCCCTTTGCGATATGGACGTAGTTAATCCCTATTTCCGTTCAGGTGATTATGCTGAATTCCTTAAAAACAGAGGTATTGACGTGGTGGCTCCCGTTGCTCTTGGTACTACGGTGGATGCACCCTTTATATCTCCCAAGGTTAAGGCACTTTTTTGCGGTGATTACGATACGGTTATCTTCGATGCCGGCGGTGATGATGCAGGTGCTACCGCTTTAGGTCAATTTTCAAATGATATTAAAAACGTGGGTTATGAGATGCTTTACGTTATTAACAAATACCGTGAGCAGACCACCTCCCCCGAGGCACCTGTGGAAATTTTGAGGGAGATTGAGACGGCATCCCGCCTTAAAGCCACCGCTCTTTGCAATAACTCCCATCTTTGCGATGAAACCACATCCGATATCGTGAGGGATGCTCTCCCCTTTGCTGAGGAGGTTTCAAAGATTACGGGACTTCCCATTAAATATACCGTAATCAGAGAAGATCTGGTGAAGGATTTCCCCGACGTTCCCAATGTTTTCCCCGTTTCAAGAATGGTATTACCGCCGTGGTAAATCACGGTTTATACATATACTGTAATTTCAGAAAGGACTGAATAATCTATGTCTAAGGTAACGGTTGATTCCGAACGCTGTAAAGGTTGCGGACTTTGCGTTAACGTTTGTCCCAAGAAGGCAATCGCTCTATCAAAAGACCAGCTTAATTCCAAGGGTTATCATCCCGTAGAAGTGGTTGATGAAGAAGGTTGCATTTCCTGTGCTATGTGTGCAATTATGTGTCCCGACACTGCACTAAAGGTTGAAAAATAATTAGAATTTACTTATCCCAAAAAGAAAAGAGGAATATAAAATGTCCGAAAGAGTTTTAATGAAGGGTAACGAAGCTTTGGCAGCGGCTGCTATCAATGCAGGTTGTCATCATTTCTTCGGTTATCCTATCACACCGCAGACCGAGGTTGCGGCATATATGTCTAAAATGATGCCTAAAGTCGGCGGTGTTTATCTTCAAGCCGAATCTGAAGTTGCGGCTATCAATATGGTTCTCGGTGCTGCTGCCGCAGGTAAACGTGCTATGACCTCATCCTCCTCCCCGGGTATCAGTTTGAAGAGTGAGGGTGTATCATATATTGCAGGTTCAGATCTTCCCTGCGTTATTATCAACGTACAAAGAGGCGGCCCCGGTCTTGGCGGTATTCAACCCTCCCAAGCTGACTATTGGCAAGCAACCAAGGCACTTGGTCACGGTGACTATCAACTCCTTGTGTTTGCTCCCTCCACCGTTCAGGAAATGGTTGATATGGTTACTTTGGCTTTTGATAAAGCCGATGAATACCGTATGCCTGCCATGATTCTTGCCGACGGTATGTTAGGTCAGATGATGGAACCCGTTACCCTTCCTGAACCCGTTAAAGAACTTCCCAAAAAGGAATGGGCTGCTTGTGGACACGAAAACAAACGTCCCCACAACATTGTCAACTCCCTCTACATCGAACCCGATGAACTCGAACGTCTTGTTGATGAGAGATATGAAAGATATGCTCATATTCAAGAAACCGAACAAAGAGCCGAGTGCATTATGACCGAGGATGCTGATATCGTTGTGGTTGCCTTTGGTGCTACCGCCCGTATTGCTATGTCGGCCGTTCGTGCCGCTCGTCAAGAGGGTATTAAGGCAGGGGTTATCCGTCCCATCACCCTTTGGCCCTTCCCCAATGATATTCTTAAAGAAACTGCCAAAACTGCAAAGGCATTCTTGACCGTTGAAATGAGCAAAGGTCAGATGGTTGATGACGTTAAGTTGGCGGTTGAATGTGCAAAACCCGTTCACTTCTTTGGTCGTACCGGCGGTGTTATCCCCCAACCCAACGAAGTTTTAGAACAAATCAGAAAAATTGCAGGAGGTATAAAATAATGGCTGTTGTATTTGATAGACCTCACGCACTTTGCGATTGTAATCTCCACTATTGCCCCGGTTGCACCCACGGTATTATCCACCGTTTGGTTGCCGAGGTTATTGATGAATTGGGAGTAGAAGGTAAAACCGTTGGTGTTGCTCCTGTTGGTTGCTCGGTTTTTGCCTATAATTATTTTAATTGTGATATGATTGAAGCTCCTCACGGTCGTGCTCCCGCAGTTGCTACCGGTGTTAAGAGAGCTTGTCCCGATGACGTTGTATTTACCTATCAGGGCGACGGTGACCTTGCCGCTATCGGTACTGCCGAGACCGTTCACGCCGCCACCAGAGGTGAAAATATCGTTGTTATCTTTGTTAACAACACCACCTACGGAATGACCGGTGGTCAGATGGCTCCCACCACCCTTCCCAATCAGGTTACCCAGACCACTCCTTACGGTCGTGACGTAAATACTGCAGGTTTCCCCATTCGTGTTTGCGAAATGCTTTGCACCCTCGACGGTGTTGCCCTTGCTCAAAGGGTTGCGGTTGATACCGTTCCCCATATCCGTGAGGCAAAGAAGGCAATTAAAAAGGCATTCCAAAATCAGATTGACGGAAAAGGTTTCTCCATTGTTGAAATTCTTTCTACCTGTCCTACCAACTGGGGTCTTTCTCCCGTTGAAGCCCTTGATTGGCTCAGAGAAAATATGATGCCCTATTATCCCTTGGGTGTTTACAAAGATTCCGAAAAGGGGGTTAAATAAGATGGCTGATTTAAATATGGTTTTTGCCGGTTTCGGCGGTCAGGGAATTCTCTTCCTTGGTAAAGTTTGTGCTTATGCCGGTCTTATGGATGGCAAAGAGGTATCTTGGCTTCCCTCTTACGGTCCCGAAATGCGTGGCGGTACCTGTAACTGCTCGGTATGTCTTTCGGATGAACCCATTGCATCCCCCTTGGTTGTTAATCCCAACGTACTTATTGCTATGAACGGCCCCTCTTTTGATAAATTTATCGATACCGTTGTTCCCGGTGGTACAGTTATTGTGGATAGTTCTTTGGTTAAATCCAAAACAGATCGCGATGACATCAACGTTTTCTATATCCCCGCCACCGAACAGGCAGACAAAAACGGTCTTAAAGGTCTTGCAAACATTATTTTGCTTGGTAAACTCTTTAAGGAAACCGGACTTGTATCTGAAGATGCTTTGGAACTTGGTGTTAAAAAATCCGTTCCTGCAAAGAAACAACACTTGGTTGAATCCAATATGAACGCAATTAAATTAGGCGGTAGTTTATAATCTGTTATTTTGCCCAAGTGTTAATCCACTTGGGCAAATACTGTTTTTTGGAGGTGAAGTGTTATGTGGTATATTATTGTCGCAGTTTTAGGACTTATTCTTATATTTTTGTGTGTTTGCTTTTGGGCGTATTACAAAACCTATCTTTACGGCAAGGAACATCCCGCCCCTGTACCCTACGTGGAAAGTTACGGAAGCGAATGTGATAGCATCCCCGCTCTTATAGAGGAGTTTATGGCACTTCCCTTTGAGGAACACAGCATTAAATCTTATGACGGTAAACATCTTTTCGGAAGATATTATTACGCAAAGGAAGATGCACCCCTTATTATTATGTTCCACGGATATCAGGGTTCCCCCCGTCGTGATTTTTGCGGTAGTGCAAAACCATTACTCGATCTTGGATACAATATCCTCACTATTGACCAGAGAAGTCACGGTAAAAGTGACGGACACTCCATTACATTTGGAATTAAGGAAAGAAATGACTGTCTTTCTTGGGCAAAATATGCTAAAGAAAATCTATCTAAAGATAATCCTATATTTCTAATGGGAATATCCATGGGCGGTGCAACGGTGCTTATGGCATCCAATATGGAACTGCCAGAAGCGATTAAAGGAATTATTGCCGACTGCCCCTATTCTACCCCGAAAGATATTATTAAAAAAGAGTGCAAGAATATGGGATATAATCCTAAACTTGTATTTCCTTTAATAGTATGCGGTGGTTGGATTTTTGGCAGATTAAACATTTTCAAATACGATAGTTTATCGGCGGTAAAAGAGTGCGAACTTCCAATTTTGCTTATTCACGGAACTAACGATATGTTTGTCCCCTGCGAAATGAGCAAGGAAATTTATAAGGGTTGTAAAAACGCTACCCTTGAGATTTTTGAGGGTGCCGCTCACGGCGTCTGCTGTCTTAAAGAGCCCGAAAGATATAAAAACATAATTGCTGATTTCATTTTAAAAAACAAATAATAAAAAACCTTGGATAAATAAATATCCAAGGTTTTTTATATTAAGTTGTTTCATTTAGCATTCTTAAATAAAGTGAATCGATTATTTCGTGATACTCTTTTGGCACGAAATAAGCGTCAAATCCTTTATCTATAACATATCTGCCGTCTTCGTATTGAGTAAGAACACCGCAATATTCATCAAAGTAACCGCTGCTTGTGGCTAAATAAAGATTGAATCCTCTTTTGGAGTTGCTATGACTTACGTCAGAATTACTCTTTATTGACGTTACCGCTTTTATTGCTGCACTTTCTTTGGAATCGCAAAAAATTCTTACTTGATTTCCTTTAGTATCATTACTTATCAATGAAAAGGAATTATATCCATTATTTGTTTTACTTTTATACTCACTTATAACTTGGTCATATTTTTCGGCAATAATGTATCTTTCACCACTCTCATACGGCCAACCACCGTTATATAATATGTCATTATCTTTTGTGATATAGAATTTAGTGCCTAAATATTCGGAAAGAAGAACAGGAACGTCTTCATTGGTTACAACAATGAGTTTTTTGCTTCCCATCACATCGAAGTTTATATCGATTTGACTTTGTGATTTATAATAAACATTTCCTTTATAAAGTATTGAACCGTCTTCCTGCCAAAATCCGTGGGCTTCCTGCATTTCATCAAGGTCATCGCAGGAACAAAGGACGGTACAAAGGGTAAAAACACAAAGCACAAGGGCTATAATTTTAATATACTTTTTCAATACATACCCCTCCTAATTGACCTTTATTAATAAACCTATGAATATTTGCATCTTGAAAATATATCTTCCATATCCTTTTGATATTTTTCAGGAACTAAAAAATTAATGGTTCCTTCGTATTCCATATTTTTTGTAACAACATATTTATCACTATCAAAACGAATAATTGAGCCAAAATAATATCCAAAATAGCCATTTTCGGTAGAACAGGTGATTGGGATTTCGGTTATATCATCCCAACTATAACTTATATCTAAAGAGTTTTGAGAAGTTATATCTTTTATCACCGATATTTCATCTGCAGTGCAATTATACTTTGTATTTGTGCCGTCATCATTATAATATATAGCGGTGAACACTTCATACTCTCCGCGTATTGCCTTTTGCATTTCTTTTTCTATTTGTGCATACTTACCTGCCAGAGCATGCATTTCTCCGTTACCGTAAATTATCACATTATCTTTGGTAACGTTGCGATATGAACCAAACTGCTGAGAAAGAATAACAGGGACATCTTTTTCGGTTACGTGAATATAATCAATATTCGCTACATTTTCAGAATCATAGTTTAACTCGGCATATTCAGGCAATTTTAAGTAGGTGTTGCCATTGTAAAGAATAGTTCCATCTTCTTGCCAAAACCCTTGTTTTGCTTTCATATCATCAAGGGCATCACAAGAACAAAGAATGGTACAAAGGGTAACTACCGATAAAATCAAGGCAATTATTTTAGCGTATTTTTTCATTACTTAACTCCTCCAATAAAAGAGTTTTTCCTTTTTAATCAAAAATTTTGTAACCACATCTTAAATAGATGTTCTGCATATCTTTTTTGTGTTTTTCAGGAACAATGTATGCTCTCATTTCGTTGTTGTTTTCAGTTGTCGTTTCAATAACATAGCTTCCCTCTGTAAGATACCATACACTTCCAAGATGTTTGTAAAAATATCCACTTTGAGTAGATTTATATAGAGTAATCGGTTGCATTCTTTCTCCAACGTAAGAAACCGGAGTTACTTCATTTAAGATTGAATTTATCAACTGAACATCGTGGGAATTACAGAGCATCATTTCCCATTTAACACCTAAATCGCGCACCAAAAGAAAACAAGAATCAAATTCACCATTTATAGCTTTTTGGGCTTCTTCATTTATTTGGTCATATTGTTCCTTCAAGACATACAATCCCTCATCACCATAAATTATCACATTATCTTTGGTGATACGACAATATGAACCAAATTTAGATGAAAGAAGTGTAGGGACGTTTTCTTTGGTTACATAAACAGTGCTTGTTAACAATTCATAATTCAAATTTGAATAATTCTCTATTTTTTCATAGGTATTACCGTTGTAAAGAATAGTTCCGTCTTCTTGCCAAAGAGCATGTTTGGAACGCATTTCGTCAAGGGCATCACAAGAACAAAGAATGGTGCAGAAGGTAAATACGGATAAAATCAATGCAATTATTTTAGCGTATTTTTTCATTTTACACCCTCCTATTCAAGATTAAGTTTGCGACTGATTATGCGATGGCTTACAAGGAAATACACACCCGAAACCAAGGCGTAAAATACTATCATAAACCAAAGTCCAAAATGGGCACAACCTTCTATGTGATTACCAATATAATCAATTATGCCGTCTAAAGCATTTGCGGAATCCAATATACTGTAAATTACAATAAGAATTGTTTCAAACACTTGGGTAGCAATATAAATTATAAAATATACACCCAAACTTAACCAAATGCGGTTTTTGCCCGTTAATTGTCCTACCGACATACAGAAGTAGTAGATTATCATTTGTTGAGCAACACTAACAAGTAAAAGAAGAATAAATTCTACCGCATACATAATAAGACTTAAGTGTCCTATTCTATCACCAACATATTCGAAAAGGTATGCCCCTGCCTTCACAAGTTCTACAAGCACATCGCCAAAGGTAGCTATAGAAAGGGCAACCAAAATAGAAAACACGGTTACTATCACAAAGAGCATATAGGTCGAGAGTTTTACAAACAGGTGTTGCATAGGACTTACGGGCAGGGTAAAGGTTAAATATCCCTCATGGGAGAAAAGATTTTTATAAAATCGCACCACTCCCATTACTACGATTAAAAATATTGCTGCAAGTGTTGTGATTACAAGCATTATTACCGAAGAGCCAAATACGATATCATATATAATCGAATCATTTTCAAGAAATTGAATGATACGTGTCATAAGGGCAACAGCAAAAAGGATTATTTCCACAAACATTAAACTGCGGATATAATATTTTATTTCGTGTTTGAAAAGTTTGCCTACCATCTGAATACCTCCCTGAAAAGTTGATCAACGCTACATCCGTTTTCATCTCTTATTTCATCTACGGTTTTGTGAAGCATAATTTTGCCTTTATTTATGAATATTGCCTCATCCAAAATGCTTTCTATATCGGCAATAAGGTGGGTGGATATGATAACCGACGCATCGTGATTATAGTTATTTATAATGGTTGATATGACGTAATCGCGGGTGGCGGGGTCAACTGCGGCAATAGGTTCATCCAAAACATATAGAAGAGCGTTTCGGCTCATTACAAGTATTAAACAAACCTTTTCTTTATTACCTTTTGAAAGTTTTTTGAGTTTTCTGGTTGGATCTATGCCAAGTTGCAATAACATTTTATAGGCAAGGTCGGGGCGAAAATCGGCATAAAAATCGCAAAACATATCTACAATTTGTTCCACAGTCATCCAGTTGTAAAGAAAACTGTTATCGGGAAGATACGCTACCACACTTTTAGTTTCCACTCCCGGCTTTTTACCGTTTACAAATATCTCACCCGACGTGGGGGTTAAAAGTCCGTTCAGCAATTTAATAAGGGTAGTTTTACCGCTTCCGTTAGGACCAAGAAGACCAATAATCTTTCCGTTTTCTACCGATAGATTTATTTCATCAAGGGCGGTTGTACTACCATAATTTTTGGTTAGGTTTTCACATCTTAAAAGTTCACTCATTCTTGCCACTCCTTTACATATTGTTTAATTTCAGTTTCATCAAGGCCTAATGCCTTCATTTGTGTAAAATATTCTAAAGTTTTTTCGCTTATAAGTTTGGTTACCATTTCTTTGGCTGCCGAAGTATCATCTCCTACATACCAACCCGATCCTCGAATGGAATAAATTATTCCCTTTTGTTCAAGTTGTTCAAAGGATTTTTGCACCGTGTTGGGATTAACCCCTGCCGATACCGCCACCTCTCTAACTGAAAAAAGTTTTGCGCCACTTTCAAGTTCCCCCGATGCAATACCAACACAAAGTTGTTCACATATTTGAGGGCATATAGCACGGGATTTATCGAGTTCCCATTTCATTTTTCCACCTCCAACTGTATTACTGTACTATTGAAATAATACAGTACATTTTTTATTTTGTCAAGAGTTTTTATAAAAAAAGAAAGGAGACACTCAAAATTGAGTGTCTCCTAATATTTTAGAATGTATTATCTTACTTTTCGAGAACGCTATTTTTCTTTGCATCTTTAGATGCTTTTGCAACGATAGCTGCAAGAGGAATAAGAGCTAACACGTTGGGGATAACCATAAGATAGTTGAAGAAGTCGGTGAGTTCCCAAACCAAATCGTTAGAAAGAAGGGTGCCAAGGAAGATAAATCCAATAGCGATTACAGAGTAAATAACGGTTGCTACTTTGCTGTTTTTGAAGAGGTATTGTACGTTAACTTTACCAAAGAAGTTCCAACCAAGAATAGTGGAATAAGCAAAGAACAAGAGGCAAACCGCAACGAAGATGCTACCAATGTTTCCGTTACCGATAGCACTACCAAAAGCGGTTTGCATAGCGTTGGTTTTGGAAATACCGGATTGTTCTAAAAGTTGTTCATAGGTTGCACCGTTTGCACCTGCTAATGCGCCATTACCTACAAAGAGGGAAGAAATAACTACGAGTGCGGTCATAGTGAGAACTACGAAGGTGTCGATAAATACACCGATCATAGCAACAACACCTTGATCGTGGGGTTTTGCAACGTTTGCTTGAGCGTGAGCGTGGGGAGTAGAACCCATACCTGCTTCGTTAGAGAAAAGACCACGTTTTGCACCTTGGCTAACAGCGGTTTTGATAGCATAACCGATGCTACCACCGATAAGAGCACTGGGGGTGAAAGCGTATTTGAAGATCATACCAAAGGTTGCGGGGATGCTCTTGAAATTGATGCACAATACAACAAGACCACCGAGAAGGAAGATAACTGCCATAATGGGAACCAATTTTTCGGTTACGGATGCGATACGTTTGATACCGCCGATAAAGATAAATGCGGAAACGGCTGCAAGAACGATACCTACGATCCAGCCCCATTGGGTGTAATCAGCACCTACTGCGGTACAAGCGGATTCTGCGATTGAGTTGGATTGTACCATAGAGCCCATAAAACCAAGGGCAAGAATAATTGCTACTGCGAAGAAACCTGCAAGACCTTTACCAAAAGCACCTTTGAATGCTCTTCTAATATAATAAACAGGGCCACCGAGAACTTCGCCGTTTTCACCAACGACTCTGGTTTCTTGGGCGAGTACTGCTTCGGCGTAGATGGTTGCCATACCAAGGAATGCGATGATCCACATCCAGAAGATAGCACCGGGACCACCAACGAGGATAGCACCTGATGCACCAACGATGTTACCGGTACCTACTTGAGCTGCGATAGCGGTTGCAAGTGCTTGGAAAGAGGAAAGTCCGCTTTCTTGTTTGCCACCAAATAATTTGATGCCGCCAAAAACGCTCTTCATACCTTGACCAAAACAACGAACTTGAACAAATTTAGTTCTAATGGTGAAGTAAAGACCAGCACCTACGAGAAGGATTATTAGAACATAGTCCGAGAGGTACTTGTTTGCATCCTGCACAAGAGGCAGAATAAAGTTTGTGATTGCTTCCATTTTTATTTCTCCTTAAAATAAAATATAAATTAAAAAAGAGAGATTGAATACACAATCTCTCTAAAAAAACATAGTATTACCCCAACAAATTAGGGTTTGCCTTTGTCCTTTTGCCTGAGAGATTAGCTTTACGCTTTGCACCTTCGGCACCGAATTTAATCGGTTTCTCCAAAGTCCTATCTATTCACAGTCCTCAACTTGTAACAAGTCGCCTGAGAGTGTTACTCCTTCGGCAGGTAAAACCTTTTCCTGCGAACTTCACATAGGAATATTAAATTTGCTTTAACATAATATCACAATAAATTACATTTTGCAACACTTTTCTTTAATTATTTTTAAGAATTTTTTAAATAAAAAAGACACCTAGACTTTAAGTGTCTTTTCTATACAATATATATTATTTTCTACACCAAATTATGAGAACAGAAATGTCTGCGGGAGTAACTCCCGATATTCTTGATGCTTGTCCCACGGTTTTAGGTTTAATCTTTTGAAGTTTTTCTGCTGCTTCAAGTCGGAGTCCTACCACCTTACTATAATCGGCATTTTCGGGAAGTGGCATTTGTTCAAGACGTTTTTGCTCATCTATTTGTGATTGTTGTCGGGCAATATATCCCGCATATTTTATCTCAACCTCCGCCTGTTCAAGCACCTTTTCCGAAAGTACAGGGCGGGTTTTATCCACAGGAGTCAACATTTCATAGGTGATAGTGGGTCTGCGTAAGAGATCACACAGTTTCGCACCCGTTTTTAGGGGTGTACTTCCTGCATCTTCGAGAATTTTATTAAGTTCATCACTTGGAGGCAGTGTGGTGGTTTCGGCACGGATGATTTCCTGCTCTTTAAGGGCTAAAATATCCTTTAATCGATTAAATCTTTCCTCACTAACAAGTCCCAATTCATATCCGATATGCATAAGTCGTTCTTCGGCATTATCCTGACGCAGAACGAGGCGATATTCAGAACGGGAGGTCATCATTCGATAAGGATCGGAGCATCCTTTGGTTACGAGGTCATCAATAAGGGTACCGATATATGAGCCCGAACGATGAAGAATAAATTCATCCTTACCCTGCACCTTGAATGCGGCGTTTACACCTGCCACAAAGCCCTGAACCGCCGCCTCTTCGTATCCCGAAGAGCCGTTAAACTGTCCTGCACCGTAAAGTCCCGAAAACTCCTTGAATTCCATAGTAGGAAGCAGTGCGGTGGGGTCAACGCAGTCATACTCGATAGCGTAGGCGGGACGCATTATTTCAACCTTTTCAAGTCCTTCGATGGAGCGATATATACGCATCTGCACGTCTTCGGGGAGGGATGATGAAAGTCCTTGGAGATACATTTCCTCGGTATTAAGTCCACAGGGCTCAATAAATGCCTGATGGCGTTTTTTGTCGGCGAAGCGGACAATTTTATCCTCAATGCTTGGGCAATATCGAGGACCTGTTCCCTCTATTTTATGGGAATATAGAGGTGAACGGTGTAGATTATCTAAAATTACCTGCTTGGTATTCTCGTTAGTATAGGTTATGTAACAAGGGACCTTATTCTCCCCTGGCTCGGTGGTATCAAAGGAGAAGGGAACGATTTTTTCATCCCCATCCTGACGCTCAAGTTTTGAAAAATCAATGGAGGAACGCCTTACACGGGCAGGTGTACCCGTCTTGAAGCGACGGAGTGGTAATCCCAACTCCTTTAGACAATCTGCCAATTCGGTGGCGGGGAACATTCCGTCGGGGCCGCTTTCGTAATCAACATCACCCACATAAACTCTACCGCGAAGGAAGGTGCCTGTGGCAAGTATCACGGTTTTGGTATAGTAGGTAGCACCAAGTTTGGTGGTGATTTTCCAACCGTCTTCTTCACCAAAGGTTTGGTTTTCTATTGTATTTGGAATATCATTGGTAAGGGGCATTTTGGAGGGTTCTGCCGATACTATCTCTGCCTGTTTGATATAAAGATTGGGCAGTGTTTCAAGATAATGTTTCATCCATCCGCTATATTCACGGCGGTCAATTTGGGCACGTAATGAATGTACCGCGGGACCTTTTCCCCTATTTAACATTCTGCTTTGGAGCATATTTTTATCGGCAGCAATACCCATTACACCGCCCAGAGCATCAAGTTCCTTTACAAGATGTCCTTTGGCAGTGCCACCTATCGATGGGTTGCAAGGAAGATTTCCTACCCAGTCGAGCGATACTGTAAATATTGCTGTGGATGCACCAAGTTTTGCGGCGGCTGCGGCGGCTTCTATTCCTGCGTGACCTGCACCAATAACCGCTACGTCAAAACTTCCTGCATAAAAATCGTGTTGATTCATTGATAACGTTCCTTATTTCTTTATAAAGGTTAGAGTTTGAAAATCTCGACACGCACTAAACGTGTCGAGATTTTATAACAAAATTTAAATTAGAACTGCATCTTATCTTCGATGAATGCCTTGAGTTCATCAATAGGCATTCTGATTTGTTCCATACTATCGCGGAAACGAACGGTAACGGAGTTGTCTGCTTCACTTTCGAAGTCGTAGGTGATGCAGAAGGGGGTACCGATTTCATCTTGACGACGATAACGTTTACCAATAGAACCGGATTCATCGTAATCTACGTTGAAGTATTTTGAAAGCATGGTATAAACTTCGGTGGCTTTATCACCCAACTTTTTGGAAAGGGGAAGTACCGCTGCCTTAACGGGAGCAAGGGCGGGATGGAAATGCATTACCACACGAGTATCATTTTCGCCAACCTCTTCTTCATCATATGCTTCGCAGAAGAAGGCAAGAAGCACACGGTCTGCACCGAGGGAGGGTTCAACAACGTAGGGTACGTATCTTTCGTTGGCTTCTTGGTCGAAATAGGTAATCTCTTTACCGATTTCTTTAGAATGGCATTTAAGGTCGTAGTCGGTACGGTCAGCAATACCCCAAAGTTCACCCCAACCGAAGGGGAACAAAAATTCGATATCGGTGGTAGCATTAGAATAGTGGGAAAGTTCCTCTTGTTCGTGGTCACGAAGTTTGAGGTGGTCGGAATTGATACCCAAAGAAAGCAACCAATTATGGCAATAATCTTTCCAATAAGCAAACCATTCGAGGTCGGTGCCGGGTTTGCAGAAAAATTCAAGTTCCATTTGTTCGAACTCACGGGTACGGAAGATAAAGTTACCGGGAGTAATTTCGTTACGGAAGGATTTACCGATCTGACCTACACCAAAGGGAATCTTTTTACGGGTGGTACGTTGTACGTTCTCAAAGTTTACAAAGATACCTTGAGCAGTTTCGGGGCGAAGATATACTTCGTTCTTTGCATCTTCGGTTACACCTTGGAAGGTTTTGAACATAAGGTTGAATTTACGGATATCGGTAAAATCACATTTGCCACATTCAGGGCAAACGATATTGTTTTCTTTAATGTAGTCGGACATTTGTTCGAAGGTCCATCCTGCGGGATTTTCACCTGCATCCTCGATAAGTTTGTCGGCACGGTGTCTTGTTTTACATGCCTTGCAGTCCATAAGGGGATCGGAGAAACCGCCAACGTGACCCGATGCAACCCAAACTCTGGGGTTCATAAGGATAGCACTGTCGAGGCCTACGTTTGTGGGTGATTCTTGAACGAATTTTTTCATCCAAGCGGCTTTGATATTATTTTTAAGTGCAACACCTAATGGGCCGTAATCCCAAGTGTTTGAAAGTCCACCGTAGATTTCAGAACCGGGATAAACAAATCCTCTGCCCTTTGCAAGTGCTACAATTTTTTCCATTGTCTTTTTTGAAGCTTCCATTGTGTAAAGTCTCCCTTTGAAAGAATTTGTGGATAGTAATAATCCACCGAATATATAATCTTGTTTATTTTATCATACTAAAAATAATATGTCAATTAAAAACATCAATAAAAATTCCTAATTTCGAGCAAAAAACAAGCACCAAACTATAAAAGTTTGATGCTCAAGTTTCTTTGTTATATTAGTGGCCGCGACGGTCTCTTTTGGTGGAGTAGTTACGTTTCATATCGGAAGCTCTATCTTCACTGGATTTTTTGAACTTTGCCATCATATCTTCAAAGGCGGCGTTTCCGCTCTTTGTGGGAGTCCAGTCCACATTAGGATTACCTGTGAAAACGGGGGCTTCTTGCTTTGGTGCAGAGGGACGGGGACGGGGTGCAGATCTTCTTCTGGGCTCATCGCCTTCATCTTTATCTTTGGGCTTAAACACGGGCTCTGCTGCCTTTTTAATGCTTAAACTGATTTTGCCATTATCTGCAATAGTAATGACCTTTACCTTTACCTCTTGACCTATTTTAAGATGCTCGTTAATATCACTAACGTAGGTATCTGCAACTTCGGAAATATGTACCATTCCTGATTTGTTTTCGGGGAGCGACACGAATGCTCCGAAATTTGTAATACCTGTTACTTTACCTTCAAGGATATCTCCAACCGCTAACGCCATATTAAAATAAAATTCCCTTCATTTTTTTGTTTTTATTTATGTAAAAAATATTTAACCCTTTGGAATGTCGACATACACTCTTTCGTCCGACTTAACGTAACCGTTTTCACGTAAAATACGTTCAATCAACTCGTCTTGAGTGCCCGAATCGATAAGTTGTTGCAACTCTTCGTTAGATACCTGAAGTGCCGCAAGTTCCGCCCTTTTTTCTTCAAGCAATTTTTCTTTTTTTGAAAGTTCTATTTGCTTGGCGGTAATATTGATAATGCTGAATATAACAAACAAAACCAATATGATTTTAATAAAAAGTGTTCCTTTCACTTCTTGGTACCTCATTTGTTTTTTTAGCGTTTTTTCTCTTACGCCTTTTATCCTTTTGATTATACACTATATCTTTATCTTTTTGCAAGTGTTTTTTATCTTTTTTCGAATATTTTACATACTTATTTTTTATAAATTTAACTTTTGCATTTATTCTTTTGAAACACAGGGGAATTTTCACCCTTATGGGGGTTAAAATTTTGTTTTTTATAAACTTTATAACCCTTTTAATTGCGGATATTATTATCCTGAAAAATTTGCATATCCATTTGCTTACGGTATAGCGGATAACAAGCCATCCTAAAAAACAACCAAAAAGGGCGAAAATGCGAATTTGTCCGTTACTTCTTACGAGGGATGCGAAAAAAATTATAATGGTGATAAACAAAACGAAAAATATATCGGCAAAAAATATTACCGGTTTTGAAAGGTCGATTTCATATCTGATTGCTCGATAAAAATCATAAACCACACAAAAAACAACCCCCAATATTGAAAACACAAAAAAGGTGGTTATTTGGTGGGTTATATCAAGTCCTAAAAAATCCTTTATTACGCTATCCATCAGCGGAAAAGTTTACTAAAAAATCCGCCGTTTTTGTCCCGCTCATCGGTATATACAAGGGCGTGGATTTTTCCGCTTATGCCAACTTCACCTATTTCTAAATTCAATTTATCCATATGCAGTGACGTGCCTTTTACGGTTAATTCTCCGAGTTCGGTGAAAATAATTGCGGTTTGTTCATCAAAACTTCCCATATCGGTAACTCCGCTAATCATAAGGGTTTTGCGGTTTTCCATTATAATATTGTTTGGTCTTTTTATTGTCCTTTTTTCCTCTGTTATGTTGGTCATAATTTTTTCTCCTTTTTATATTCTTAATAAATAGATACGACCTATCCTCTCATTTTATGAAACGTTTTGATGTTTTATTTTGGATATTATAAAAATTTTGGGAGAAATTATTATTGAAATAATTATGAGGTGAAAATTTATGACAAGAAAAAAAGGATTACTTAAATTGTGGCAGATTTTTGTTGTTATTTTGCTTAATATTTTAATAATTTCACTTGCTATGTCCACCGGTGTTGAGGCATTATCGAAAATGGGCTCAACGGGGCCTGAAGTAAGGGAAATTCAAACCCGACTTAAAAAGTGGGGATATTACAAGGGAAATATCGACGGTATTTACGGCACCGCAACAAAAAATGCTGTGAAATATTTTCAGAGGAAAAATAATCTGACCGTTGACGGTATCGCAGGTAAAAAAACATTGGCGGCAATGGGTATTTCAAGCAGTTCAGGTTCGGGATATTCATCCTCTGACTATAATCTCCTTGCACGGCTTATCTCGGCTGAGTCACGGGGTGAACCCTACGTTGGACAGGTGGCGGTTGGTGCGGTGGTGCTAAACAGGGTTTCACATCCGTCTTTTCCAAACACAATATCAGGGGTAATTTATCAATCGGGGGCATTTTCCTGCCTTAATGACGGACAATTTTGGAAAGAGGTAAGTGATTCGAGTTATCGCGCGGCACGGGATGCTCTTAATGGTTGGGATCCAAGCGGCGGGGCGATATATTATTACAATCCCACCACCGCAAAAAGTAATTGGATACGCTCAAGACCTATTATTTATAGGGTCGGGAAACACGTTTTTTGCACTTGATTTGAAAAGTATAGAGTCCTCTTTTTTGACCATATTTTGTGGCAAAAGAGGACTCTTTTAATTTATTTACCCCAAATATCGTGATTTTGTGTTTTGTGATTTTTCACTTTATTTTTTGCTATTATATTATAATGTATAAAGTTTGAAAAAAATGCTTGACTTGTAGCCGTTTATATGGTATCATTGACTTTACCTCGGCACGGGTCTTTTTTTTTGTGTAGTTTTTTTGTCAGGGAAACTAAAAACAATGTAAAAAAGATACCCGCAAGAGGGAGGATATTGTTGATCCCTTTTAATTTGCGTTAGAGGGTCAGCAGTAAAATTTCCGAATTTCAGGAGGTGCCATAATGAGAGTAAAAATTACTTTGGCATGTACGGAGTGTAAACAACGCAATTACGACACCATCAAAAACAAGAAAAACGACCCTGACCGTCTTGAAATGAACAAATACTGTCGTTTCTGCCGTAAACACACACTTCACAGAGAAACAAAATAGGAGGACGTAATAATGAAAATTTTACGCGATTTTCTTGGCGTATTTGCAGTACTTGTTGCTGTAGGCGTGATTGCATCCTTCTGCTTCCTTCCCGTTGCATCTGTTAACACACACGATGCAAATGATAAGGAAGCAACCGTTACCCTTTCTGCTCTTGAACTCGCATTCGGTTCCGACGTTTCCGACGATTTGGGCTATGCTCAAGAAGATGTTATTACCACCTTTAAATCAGGTTGGTATACAATTGCTTTCTTGATCGCTGCTATGACAGTCGTTTTCGTTGTTCTCGGATTCAAGTTTATGGGTAGCTATGGCGCAGCGGTTATCACAGGACTTATTAACAGCATTATCCTCTTGGTTATTGCAGTTAGTGGTCCCACCGCTTATGCTGACTTCGGTCGTTTGCATGCTCACGGTGCTGATCTTACTTGGGTGAGATTCCTTCTCCTCGGTTTAGGTATTGGCTCTGTAGTTGCTACTTCCGCTGCAGCACTTATTAAGGATAGAGTTCTTGTTGCTGAATCAAACGGTACAAGAAAAACTATTCCCCAAAGAGTTATTCAATTCTTCCGTGAGTACAAATCAGAAATCAAAAAGATTGTCTGGCCCGGCCCCAAAAACGTTGTTAAGAACACCCTCGTTGTTCTTGCAGTTTGTGCTGTAGTACTCCTCATCGTTTGGCTTGTTGACCTTGGAATGGGTGAATTGTTTAATCTCGTTTTCGAAAACGCCGCTGAAGCCACATCCTCTGCAGTTGCCGGTTAAGTTAATCACTATTAGCAACTGTATCATTTGAAAAGGAGAGGATTCTTTTGGCAGACGCAAAATGGTATGTCGTCCATACATTTTCGGGTTATGAGAATAAGGTAGCCGGCAATCTCGAAAAGGTTGTTGAAAATCGTGGTATGCACGAACTTATTCAGGAAGTTAAAATTCCTACCGAAATTGTAACCGAAGTAAAGGACGGTAAAAAACGTGAGATAGAACGTAAAGTCTTCCCCGGTTATGTCTTTGTTAAAATGATTATGACCGACGATTCTTGGTACGTTGTACGTAACATCCACGGATGTACAGGTTTCGTTGGCTCATCCCCCACAGATCCCGTACCCCTTTCCGAAAAGGAAGTTGAAAACTTTGGTGTTGAGGTTAAATCCATTGAAGTTAACTACGGTGTGGGCGATAACGTTAGAGTTATCGATGGTCCTTTAACCGATTTTTCCGGGGTTGTTGATGAACTTGACGTTTCTAAAAATTACGTTAAAATTACAATCTCTATGTTCGGTCGTGAGACCCCCGTTGAACTTGAGATTGACCAGGTTGAACCTATTGAATAATTTTATTGGTCAACCTAAAGTGAGTTTGTTTTTTAACCTTGATGTTTTCAAGGTTGGGGGAAACGACGTTTCCCGACGTGGGAGGGGTAAAATTTTCATTACTCCGCAAATCACCACATAGTATTCGGAGGTGCAAAAAATGGCTCAAAAAGTTACGGGCTACATCAAACTCCAAATTCCTGCTGGTAAAGCCACTCCGGCTCCCCCTGTAGGTCCGGCGCTCGGTCAACATGGTGTTAACATCATGGCATTTACTAAAGAATTCAACGAGCGTACGAAGAATGACGTGGGTCTTATTATCCCCGTTGTTATCACGGTCTATGCCGACCGTTCTTTCACCTTTATCACCAAAACACCCCCTGCAGCTGTTCTTATTAAGAAAGCATGCGGAATTGAAACCGCTTCGGGTGTTCCTAACAAGAATAAGGTAGCAAAGATAACCGGCGAGCAAGTAAGAAAAATCGCAGAACAAAAAATGCCTGACCTTAACGCATCATCAGTTGAAACTGCTATGAGCATGATCGCTGGTACTGCACGCAGCATGGGCATTGAAGTTGTGGATTAATGCTCCCGCGTGGGAGGAAATTTCCGATTTAACCACTTATTGGGAGGTAAATTAAATGAAACACGGTAAAAAATATGTTGACAGCTGTAAGCTCTTCGACAAAGCTCAGTTGTTTGATATCAACGAAGCTCTTGATCTTGCTGTAAAGACCAAGACCGCTAAGTTTGATGAAACTGTCGAAATTCATGTTCGCTTGGGTGTTGACTCCCGTCACGCTGACCAACAAGTTCGTGGCGCTGTTGTTCTCCCCCACGGAACAGGTAAAAATGTTAGAGTTTGCGTTTTTGCAAAGAATGATAATATCAAAATCGCTGAAGAAGCCGGTGCTGAAATCGTAGGTGCTGAAGAATTAGCAGAAAAAATCCAAAAAGAAGGATTTATGGATTTTGACGTTGTTATCGCAACCCCTGACATGATGGGTGTTGTAGGTCGTTTGGGTAAGGTTCTTGGTCCCCGTGGTCTTATGCCTAACCCCAATGCCGGTACC
>JAFVID010000024.1 GCA_017474205.1 Clostridia bacterium
AAAGCAAAGGTCAAAACCAAAACTATAATATCCACCGCGTTTTTGCTTTTAATAACGTGCACGAACTCTCTCCACTCGCTCATATTGTAAGCAACCACAATAAGAATTGCGGCAATAGCGGGCATAGGAATAAGTGCGGCATAGGGAATAAGTAAGAGTAAAACAAGAAGAAGCACCACAGCGTGTACCATAGCCGAGATAGGTGAACGACCGCCGTTTTTAACGTTGGCGGCGGTACGGGCAATAGCACCGGTGGCGGGAATACCACCAAAGAGAACCGATACAATGTTACCTGCACCTTGGGCGATAAGTTCCGCATTGGGACGGTGTTTATCCTTAATCATACCGTCAGAGACAACGCAGGAAAGAAGTGATTCAATACCTGCAAGAATTGCGATGGTAACTGCATCGGGAAGAAGTTTAATAACCTTATCCATAGTGAACTGTGGAGCGGTGAAGGAGGGAAGAGCGGCAAGTCCCGGTTTCATATCGTTGAATTTAGGAAATACCGAGCCAATGGTGTTAACCTTATCCATATTAAACGCAATAACCATAACCGCACAAACCAGCACCACAATAAGTGAGGGAGGAACAATGTTCACAAACTTTATTTTAGGCCAGATAATAAGTATTGCAAGAGCCACAGCACCAACAATAAGTGCCTGCCAACTGAGGGTATTTATATTCCCCACGGTTTGAGTTAATTTATCTAAAGTTTCAATAACGTTTGTTTTGCTGAAAGTAACGCCGAGAAAATCCTTTAACTGACCAATGGCAAGGGTGATAGCAATACCCATAGTAAAACCTAAGGTAACGGTGGTGGGAACGTACTTAATGAGTTTACCCAAACGGCAAAGTCCCATCACAATAAGCAAAATACCCGCCATAATGGTGGCGATGATAAGACCATCCATACCATTTGTAGCAACTATACCTGCAACAATGGTGGCAAAGGCGGCGGTGGGACCTGATATCTGCACACGGCTACCGCCTAAAAGTCCAATAACAAAACCTGCAAATATAGCGGTGTAGATACCGTTTTGCGGTTCAACTCCCGATGCCACCGCAAGAGCGATAGATAAAGGGAGAGCGATAATCGCCACAATAATACCTGCAACGATATCCTTTACAACCTGCTCCTTTTTATATCCCTTAAAGCAGGTGAAAATAATCGGTTTGTAACTTTCCATAAAACTAACACTTCCATAATTTTTTATAAAAAACACAACCCAAATATCATACTACTTTGTGTTGGTGTTTTCAAGGGATTTTTCATATTTTGAATATAGAAAAGGCACCCGAATTGGGTGCCTAAAATGTATATTTTTCACAACTATCTTGAACCGCGTTTTTTGGTATCGGGTTTTTCGGAATATAGTTCTCTTATCTCTCGTTCTTCGAGATGACGCCATTTACCGCAGGGAAGCATACCGAGTTTAATGTTGCCAATGGCTATTCTCTTAAGGCGGACAACGTTTAACTCCACCGCCTCGCACATTTTACGAATCTGACGGTTTCTGCCCTCCTCCAAAACGAACTCAAGCACAACACGATTGGTTTCGGTAAGGTGGATATTTACCTCACAAGGAGCGGTCTTTTTGCCCTCAATTTCAATTCCGTTGCGAAGTGCCTCTAACGCCTCGTCCGAAACGGGAGGACGAACGGTAACTCTGTATGTTTTGGGAACGTGCCCCGATGGATGGGTCATTTTATTAACAAATTCACCGTCGTTGGAGAAAAGGAGCATACCTTCGGAATCTTTATCAAGACGTCCGCAGGGGAGAACCCTTGCAGGGGCATCCTCAACCAACTCGGCAACACATTTTCTGCCCAGTTCATCGCTCATAGTGGTAACGAAACCGCGGGGTTTGTGGAGCATAATATATACCCTTTCTCCCTCGGGTTTAGATACCTTTTTACCGCCTACCGTAACAATATCCTTAAAGGATACCTTATCACCGATTTGAGCGGGATGACCGTTTACCTTGACCTTTCCGTTAGCAATAAGTTCCTCTGCTTTTCTACGGGAACAATATCCACATTCCGAAAGATATTTTTGTAATCTAATGGGTTGATTTTTCATTGTAAACCTCTTGTAATTCTAATTATTTTGCAGGGACACTTGACTCTACTGTAGATGGAGCACCATAAACGCTTGAAGTATCAATTGGCACTTCGGTAGTTTCTTGTTTGCCGGCCATACTGTAAACGTACCAATCCCCGTGGGATTTAAAGCAAATAACGTCGGCGGTTTGACTCATTTCGTTAAGAGAACCCTTAATGGTAAGGGTGCAGGTAACGGTGGCAACGTCGGTAACGCCTAATTTTTTAAGATCTTGACCAACGAATACGCCCTTGTCGGTATCTTCGTGGAAAACCTTAAAATCCTTTGCCGACATTTTAGCATCTTCGCCGAAGTTTTCGTGAATATCCTTAAGATAATCCCTCATATAAGCATTCTTGTCGGTATAATCCTTCGCCTCATTTTCCACCTTATCACCATAAACGCTGTTACTGAATGCGGTGTAGTTTGCAGAACTTAAAGCATCACAATATCTGTTTACCGCCTTTTCGGGGGTATCAAAAAAGTTAAAGGTGAATTTAGTCGCAATACCCGTAACGGTTATTACAATGGTAAGGGCTAAAACAACCGAAGCCCCAATAATGGTCATTACCCTCTTTTTGGTAAGGGGGGCTTTTTTTGAGGATTTATTATTCTTAGACATAATTTTAGTAAACCACCTAAATAATTATTGATATGATTTTATCATTAAATTAAGATATAGTCAACCACTAAAATAGTTCTAAATGTTTTAATGCTTTATTGACAAAGTGATAAAAAAATATTACAATAAAAATGATGTAATAAGATTGCATAGTACATCCTTTAGGAAAGTAGGTAAAATTATGAAAAAAGCAATATCATTAACCCTGTGCTTTATGCTTCTTGTGCAGATAATTGGCGTTGCAGGAATTTCGGTTTATGCCGAAAGTAATGCATCATCTATTTTGTATCAAGATTCCTTTAGCAACTATGATGGTTTTAGTAACTATCTTTATGATGAAACGGGTGCATTTGAAACCGAATATTTGGCCGATACCGCCGATAACTACGGATATATCAATGCTACTGCCCCTACCGTAAGTGGTAATGCTTTAAGTTTTGCCAAAGGCGATGGTATCCGTCTTAATTGGCAAAAACTCCCCGGTTTTGCAACCTTTGATGCAAATAAAACCTACACCTTTACCTTTGATGTTAAGGTTACCAACTTTGGTAATAATGCTCATTTAACCGGATTAACCGGAAGTGACCGCGAATTTTATTTTGCCCCCGGTGGATATTACAACCAAATCGAATTCCGCAATGCCACCAATGTTTCCACCAATACCGTAGGTATTCGTGCAGGTGATAGTTGGAATACCAATTCATCTGCCTACACATTAAATACCCTATATACCTGTATCGTTGAATGGAAACCTGCAAACAAATCCATTACATCCACCATTAAAAATGGAGATATCGTTGTTGTTACAGGCACCCGTACCAACGATTCCTATGGCACGGTAAATAAATACACCCGTTCCTTTGCATTCCGTTGCGAAGACGGTACAGCTATTCTTGATAATATTCTCTTTACCGATGGTACCAATCGTTACTATCAAACCTTTGACCCTGCCGAAGACCAAAGCACCGCATTTTACAACTATTCAGGTGCTTTTGAAAGAGAATACAAAGCCGATACCGCCGATGATTACGGATACGTTGAAACAAACAAACCCTCGGTTGTAAACAATGCATTGAGTTTTGCAAAGGGTGACGGTCTTCGTTTTAATTGGCAAAAACTTCCCGGTTTTGCAACCTTCGATGCAAATAAAACATATACCTTTAGCTTTGATGTAAAGGTTACCAACTTTGGTAACAATGCTCATCTTCCCGGACTTACCGGAAGCGACCGCGAATTTTATTTTGCTCCCGGTGGATATTACAACCAAATTGAATTCCGTAACGCTACTAACGTTGGTAATACCTTAGGTATCCGTGCAGGTGATAGTTGGAATAACAATCTTTCTGCTTATACTTTAAATACCGTATATTCTTGTACAGTTGTGTGGAAACCCTCAAACAAAACCATCACATCCACCATTAAAAATGGAAATACTGTAGTGGTTACAGGTACTCGCACCAACGATGGATATGCAACCTTAAATAAATACACCCGTTCTTTTGCATGGCGTTGTGAAGACGGTAGTATGACCCTTGATAATATCGTATTTACCGATGGCACCAATACCTATAGTGAAAACTTTAGAACAGATAGCGCTATGACCAATAATGGTGTTTGGGGATTAGAAACCGTTCAAAAATCCGATGCCACTGCCCCCGTACTTAAAAACGGTGTGGTCAATATGGGTGAGAAAAACGGATTCACATTTAATTGGCAAAAGGTTCCCAGTGTTGGCGAATTTAATTCCACCAACATTTATACCTTTGAGTTTGATGCAAAAATCACCGATAAAGGTGACGGAAGCACCTGGGGTGCGGATAATTATACCCGTGCATTGTATGTTGCTTTTGGCGGATGGTTCAACCTTGTTGAACTTCCCCATAAAGACGGCACAGCAACCTTGTGTGGTTCATCATCTACCGCCTTTGATGAAAGCAAATTCCTCAATACCGACCTTCATATCACAATAAATTGGGAAGGCAGAAATGCCCACGCATCTATTGCAGATGAATCGGGCAATATACTTCTTTCAGGTTCTCGTTCCAGTGCCGATTTTGTAAATATGACTGCAAATCAAGGTGCTATGACCAATATTGTATTCCGTTGTGAAGACGGTTCGGCTCAAATTGATAATTTCTCATTTAGTGTAACCAAGAGCCAAAAACTCAGCAACAACACTTTATCAATTCCTCAAAACAAACAAGCTATTTATAGCGGTGAATATAATTTTGACGGCAACAATCCCGTTAGCGTTCGCTTTGGTGATGCTGAACTTTTCTACGTTTCTCAAAGTGGAATTATCGTTGGTGGTAAAGCCATTGCAAGTGATATTCCCGTTGGTAATTATACCGTAAAGGCAGATATCAACCCCACCCAAGAATTGGTATCTGTAGAAGCGGTTTATCCCGACGGCTCGGTTGTCCGCAGAGGTTTCTTTACCTTACTTGGCGGAAATGCCATTGAAGTATTTTCCACTTCAAGTGATGCCCTCCTTGCTGAAAATGTTGTTTATGCCGATATTACCCTTAACGATTATACCCTCACCACCACCGAACCCACTGCAACAGGATTTGGCGCAAACGTATATAACCTCATAACATCATTTGATGATGCAAAAACTACCCGTAACTTTGCTTGGACTGCAAAAACTGCCTTCGCAGGAAGTAGCACAATGGCGGTTCAATATCGTGTGGCAGGTAGTGAGACTTGGAGCGAAGTAAATGCTATTAAAGAGTTGGAAAAGTTAGATACCACCGATGAAGATTTCTATAAGTGCGATGTTACAGGCCTTACCGCTAACACCACCTATGAATACAGAATTGGTATAAAGGGAAGCACCGATTATACTAACAAATGGAGCAAGATTTATACCTTCACCACCTCGGCAAACGGAGTGGATGACTTCTCCTTTATTGCAATTGGCGATACCCAAGGTATTACATGGGATGGAACCACCGTACCTTATAAAGGATTTATGTATGCAAAGTCGGCCATAGAAGAAGCATATCAAGAGGTGCCCAATCCCGCATTTATGCTTCACACAGGTGACGTGGTAGAAACTGCATCCAACAGAAACTATTGGAATATGTATTTCAAAGCGCTTGGTGAATACGGTGCAACCACCCCCAACTTTGTAACTATGGGTAACCACGACACTATGGTAGCAGGAGATCATACCTATTTTGACCTCCACTTTAATCATCCCAACAATGGCGGTACAGCGGTACTTGATAAAAACGAAATCGCAAAAATAACCGATGCAAACCTTAAATATACCGTAGAAAACTCCGATGAAACCATCTATTCATACAACTATGGCAACGCCCACTTTATCGTGCTTAATACAGGTAACTATACCTCCGATGACCAATATTTGTTAGAGGCACAACGTCAATGGCTTATCAATGATTTAGAGGCCAACCGTGATGTTAAGTGGACGGTAATGTTGATTCACGAACCCGTATATCATAGAGTAGGCGGTGAAGAAAGCAGACCAACCCTTGCCGACACAATTGAAGGATACGGAGTAGATTTGGTAATCCAAGGTCACTCCCATCTTGTTACAAGAACCTATCCTATGAAGGATGGTAAGATAGTTTCAAAGGCAGTTACCGACAATATTAAAAAAGGAACCGGTACGGTTTACACCACCATCGGCTCCACCGCCCTTAATCACGACGGAATTAACGATACCGTCAATATTGAGGAAATGTTCTCCATCACCATTCCCGAATTGACCCAAGCCGCATATACCACAGTATCGGTCAACAACAACGAATTGGTTGTAACCACCAAACAAATCAATGGACTTGTTTTAGATGCCTTCACCATTGAATCAGAAGAACCTGTTGATGAAGGTGCTTTGGCAGCACAGGCAGTTGCAGAAAAGATAGATGCAATCGGCGAAATCACCGAGGAAAACTATCTCGATAAGGAACAAGCCATTGTTGAAGCCGAAACCGCCCTCAGTGAACTTATTGCAACCTACGGTGAAGATGCCGCCGACAGTATTGCCGATTCTGTTCTTGTTCTTGAAGATGCGAGAGAAACATATGAATATTACGTTGGTAAAGTTGCTGTAGATAAGGCGATGGCACAGGTTGTAATGAGTAAGATTGATGCCATTGAGAACTTCGATGAAGATGCAACCCTTGATGCCCGTGTAGCTTATGAAAATCTCACCGACGTTCAAAAGAGTTACGTTACAAACCTCCAAAAATTAGAGGAGATTGAGGCGGCACTCAAAGACCTTGTTTACGGTGATATTAACGGTGATAAGGTGGTTACGGTTAAAGATGCACTAAAAACACTACAATATTCTACAGGTAAAATTACCTTTACTCCCATACAAGTTAAGGCGGCGGATGTTGGTTCACTCTATGGTGAAATTGATGCCACCGATGCCCTTCTGATTTTGCAATATTCTATAGGTAAAATTGATACATTTGAAGTGCAAAAATAATTTCTAAATTAAATCTCCCTCCAAATTTTTGGAGGGAGATTTTTTCTTGACATAATAGAGCAATAAGGTTACAATTAAAATGTATATGTATAGGTGTATCTATGCGTAAATTTAAAGGAAAGGAAATTGTGCTTTATGAATATCGGTTTGGTATTGGCAGGCGGTATGGCAAAGGGTGCATATCAAGTGGGCGCGTTGAAAGCGCTTCGTGAATATCTTTGCCCCTCAGATATAAACTACTTTAGCAGTGCCTCGGTGGGTGCTCTCAATACCTTTGCCTTTATATATGACCGATTAGATATGGCGGAAGATATTTGGAAGAAAATATGCGATGGCAAAAAACGTGTATATCTCAACCGTCTCGCCACAAGTGATTTCCTTCCAAATATTATTAAAGAAATTTGTAAACTTGGCAAAGGACTTAAAAGAGACCTTTTTGTGCCTTTGCTTGACCTAAAAAACCGTACCATTGAATACACGAACTTTGCATCTTTAAGTCAAGATATTATGCCTAAATATTTAAAAGCAAGTGTTGCCCTTCCTGTTATAAACGAGTCGGTAGAGATCAACGGCAAATATTATCTTGACGGCGGTTTTGGTGATATTATCCCCGTTTATCCCTTGTTAGATAAAGAAATCGACTATGTAATTTGTGTCTATTTTGATGATTGTTGTTATACCTTTGAAGACCCCGAGTTTGACAAAAAGGTTATTAAAATCACCTTCCCACCCAAACGCACCTTAAGAGATTCCCTTGTGTTTGAAAAGGATGTAATTGAAGAAATGTTCAAGGACGGATATTTCCGTGCTAAAGAGGTTTTAGATAGGGCATTTATGAATGGTACCGAAGACCTTCCTTACATTTTGAATTCTATTGAGGAAATGAACGGAGAATACAAAGAAAAGAAACTCCGTCTTACCGTTGACGTTATGGCAACAGGACTTAATAAAGTTATGGGTCAACTCACCAAACGCAAGATTGTGTAAAAAATAATAAATCAAAAAGCCGAGAAGAAAATTCGTCTTCTTGGCTTATTTTTTTGAAAAAAGTTACTAAACTGTAACCCAAAAAATGCAAAAAAACACCCTTTCCCACCCTTTTTGGGTGGGGACAAAACAAAAAAAGCGTGATAAAATTATATTAAATAATAAGGAAGGAGTCCTTTGAATGAAAAAAATAATTAGTTTATCACTTGCTTTATTGTTGGTCGTTGGGTTGTTTCCCATAACAACCTTTGCAACCGAAAAGACAATTATCTCTACAATCAACGTAACCTCAAACTTTGTAAAACCCACCTATGGTCAACAAATCACCAAAGATGGTTTTACCTTTACAGTAGAGGGTGGGCTTCCTGTTGAAATCACCACCGATGGTTTTGACTGGTACAAAAAAGTCGGCGAAGAATGGTATCAGGTCGATTTCGGCTATTTTTCCGACGGTACCTGGTGCTATGATGTTATGTTTAGATTGACCGACGAGATAAATTATGAGTTAGATCCCGAAGGTGCTACCCTCATTATCGATGGCGTACAATGGACCGATGATGTAGGATTCGGTTGGCTTAAATCTCCTGCCTTTGAAATCGAACACGTTGCAGGAACTACTCTTTCGTTTTACAACCACGACAATTATTGGGTAGAGAATAACTTTGTAGGTGAAGAAATCAGGCCTCATATCTTCTCTCTTGGAGTTATAGGCGGTACTCCACCCTATACCTTCTCAAAAAGCAGAGGTCCCGAGTGGTTGAATGTTTCTGAAGACGGTACCTTAACCGGTACCCCTACATCTGTAGGTGAAAATGATGACCTCATTGTTACCGTTACCGATTCACTTGGTGCTACCGCATCCTTGGCAGTCGAAGTTAGAAATACCTATATAAATCCTGAAGACCGTCAGGTAATTTCCCGCGTTGTAGGTAACGTTATCATTCCTACCTATCATTGCGGTGATAGATTTAATAATGATGACCTTGTCGCCACCGTTTCCGAAGGTTCTCCCGCCTATATCTACACCGATTCATCTGACTTTTATCCTGTGGACGGAGAGGGTAACGTAGGCGATTATGCAGATTACGCCGAATACGGAAAATACGTTATAGATATAGATGTGAAAATTGATGGTGACGCAGGATACACCCATATGCTCGTAAAAGAAGGTTTAGAAATTATTATCAATGGTGAGACTATCATTTGTGATGGGGTTTCTGTTAATGATTATAGTTCTAATACCGGTTGGATAAAACTCACCACGCCCTTTATGGTAGAACATATCTTCGATAACGATACCGATGCCACCTGTAACGGATGTGATTATACCCGTGAAGGTTGCGACCATCAGTATAGTAATGAATGTGATGAGTCCTGCGATGTATGCGGTGCATCGAGAGTTGGTAATCACACCTATAGTAATAATTGTGATGCCGAATGTAATTTATGCGGTAAAACCCGTGTACCCGCCGATCACGTATATGACAGTTGTGATGATGTATGGTGTAATGAATGTACTGAAGAAAGAGAACCTGGCGACTGCGTTTATAGTGACTGCTACGATGCAGAATGTAACGTTTGTTCCAAAGAGCGTTTTGCTCCCGCTCATACATATACCAATATTTTAGATACTGAATGTGCCGAATGTGGTGCTTCCCGTGAACTTGAATATATAAAAGCAGGGGAAACAAAGGAATTATCTCTTGACGAAGGTGAACATAAGGATTACGTATTTGAATGTAAAGCTACAGGATGGTATGAGTTCACCTCTGATTTTGCAAGTGAAGATACCTTCGGTGAGATTTTTGATTCCAACGGCAACAGTATGATTCATGACGATGACAGTGCAGGAAACAGACAGTTCCTGGTTTACGTTAATCTTACCGCCGGCCAAACCTACGTTTTAAGAACAAGATTCTATGACTATAGTTATTCAGGAACAGGTACGGTAACCTTAACACCTGATTTTGAAATGGAAAATCCCATTGTTCGTTTTATGATAGGAGAAAATGAATGGTATAGTTGTCAAGTTGAGGCAGGGACCCTTGCCCCATATCCTGCAAACCCCAGCGAAGAAGGTCTTGCTTTTAAGGGCTGGTTTACCGAAGATGGCGAATATTTTGACGTAGATATTACCCCCGTTTACGAAGATATTATCCTTTATGCGAAGTTTGGCTACGTAGTGACGTTTAACTTTGTTATTGACAATCCTATATCTGGGCAGGTAGTTGAAGCTGGAAGTACTGCTATAGAAATTGCAGAACCCGCACAAGAAGGAAAGGTTTTCCTTGGTTGGTATACCGAGTTTGAAGGCGGTGAAAAGTTTGATTTTAGTACCCCAATTACAAAAAATATCAATCTTTATGCAAGATTTGAAGACGAAATATCTACCATAAAATATGGTGATGTAAACAACGACAACATTATAGACACATCTGATGCTCTTGCTGTTTTACACATTTTCGTCAATAAAATTATCCCCACCGCCAATCAATTGATTGCAGGTGATGTAGACGGCGATGGAAATGTGAATTCCACCGATGCGCTTCTTATTCTCCATCACTTTGTAAATAAAATTAATAAATTCCCTGTAGAAGAATAAAAATTAAAACAATATAAAAAGCCGAGAGATAATTTCTCTCGGCTTTATCTTTTGTTATAAATAAATTACTCTAAAATGTTGGTGGAAAGATAATCCACACCCATATCAATAAGGTCTAAAGCGGCTTCGGGGTCATTAACTGTCCAACAACAAACCTCAAGACCTGCTTTGTGGAGTCGGTCAATAACCTCTTTGGTAAAACCGCTACCGTAATAACGAACACTTAAATCAAAATGGTATCCCTCAAGGTTATTGAGGATTGCCTCGTTAACAAAGGGTGTAAGGAATTGGATTTTTTGATTTGGCAATCTACCCTTAACTACCTGCAAATTATCAAAATGGAAGGATGCAAAAACGGTGTTTTCAATATATCCTAAATCAATAATCTCATCAATTATCTTATCAATATCGGCAGGGTCGTAACGATTTTTAAGGTCTAAAAATGCTTTTTTGCCGTATTCCTTACAAATGTTAATGTAATCCGCAAGGGAGGGAATATGATCGGTCAAACGATTGTTACCCTCATCATAAAGGGTAACGTTTTGCAAATCTTTTAATGTGCTATTTGGAACCTCTAATCGCATGTTGCCGATGCGACCTGTGTCGCTATCGTGTAGAATAACGAACTTTTTATCCGCAGTAACGTGAATATCAGCTTCAATACCATAGTAACTGCGGGTTGCGGCGGCATAGAATGCTTCGCAGGTGTTTTCAAATTTAATACCGCTAAGACCACGATGGGCAATCATTTTACAATTTCTTTTGTTGAATTTAATGCTATCCATAATATATCAACACCTTTATTCATTATTGGGATTAGGAATAACGTCAAATATGCTCTCGCCGGAAGAGGTTTCACCCTTTGTTGAATAACTGCTTCCGCCTTCAGCTGCAACGAGTTTAACGTTAATATTTTTTGAAACAGAGGTAGAGCTAACAAATATGGTAAGTTTTAAAGTATCTCCAACTTTAGAGTTTTCAATAATATCCAATACGGTTTGGTCATCCTTAATAATCTTGCCGTTAATGTGGGTGATAATATCGCCCTTAACAAAACCTTTGCCATAAAGATCACTTTCGGAACTTATTTCTTGAATATAAAGTCCGGTGGGGGTTTTGTTTATTTCGGCGGCAACGGTGCCGATAGCAGAGTAGGTTATGCCAAGTTTTGCACGGCTTATAACCTTGCCGTGTTGTTGAAGTTCTTTGACAACCTTAAGTGCCGAGTCAATGGGAATTGCAAAACAAATTCCTTCAATGCTTTCATCGGCGTATTTAGAAGAGGTAACACCAATAATTTGACCCTGCATATTTACCAAAGCACCACCGGAGTTACCGGGATTAATGGCGGCGGTGGTTTGAATGTATCGTTCTGAATAGGCGGAATTGCTACTTCTTATACGACGGTTTAAAGCGGATATAATCCCCTCTGAAACGGTGCCCGAAAGACCGCTTGATTGACCAATAGTAAGTACCGTTTCGCCTACTTTAAGTTCGGAAGATTTACCAAAACTTGCAGGAATAAGATTTTTAGCCGTATCGGTGATTTTAAGAATAGCAATATCACTTCTTGAGTCCCCCGAAACGTATTTTGCCTTGTATTCGGTGCCGTCATTCAAAGTGATAAGGAATACCGCGTTTGGAATTGAAGCGTAAATATGATCGTTAGTGAGGATGTATCCATCCTTGCTCATAATAATACCCGAAGCGTATCCGCCTTTGCCGGTTGAGGGATTGTAGGTGGTGATGTTAACCACCGATGGAGATACCTTTTTGGCAACGTTTTGCACGGTATCGTAATCAACCCCGTTTCTTGAACCTTGGGTAATAGGGAAGGAGGAGGTGTCTCCGTCGTTGTTTTTATCGTCGGGCGTTTCAATAGCTGATGCGGTATCATTCCCGCCATCAAATATTGAACCATCATTGTTGCTGATAATGTTGGCAGAGAAAAATCCTATCGACATACTACCAATGCAAAGAATAACTGCAGCGAGAACAAGACAAAAGATCTTAAGCCCTTTTTTGTTTCCGTAAACGTTGGGATCTTTAGCGGGATTGGGGGTATAATATTGAATTGGTTGATGGATATGAGAGGGAGGCATTTCTTCATAAGTAGAGGGATTGTCAAACTCTTCGGTAACATCTCTCTCATTTTCGTTTGTTAAATCGCTATCTTCGTTGGTGAATGAAATTTCTTTTTCAACCTGAAAAGAATTTTCTTGTCCAACGGAAAATGTTGCCTCATTTTGGGCGGGAGGCGGAGTAACAGGAGGTGTATATATAACCTCGTTTGGAATAGGATTTACATCTTCCTCTACCTTTGGAATATCCGCAAGGATATCCTCGGTATTATTAAAATTAAGGTTGTTTTCATCCATAATTATATCTCCTTAAAATTAATCTTCAGTGTCGGTTTTATCTGAAAGTGTAACAATGAATTCACAATATTGACCCTCAACACTTTTAACGGTGATGGTGCCTCGGTGCAACGATACAAGGGTCTTAACGAGATAAAGACCAAGACCTGTACCTGTGCGATCGGTGCCTCGGGATTTATCCACCTTATAGAAACGGTCAAAAATGTGGGGTAATTCTTCTTCGGGAATACCCTTACCCGAATTTCTAATATAAAAGGTGGTCATATTATCTCTTTCAAAACCGCCGAATTCTACGTATCCACCTTCGGGAGTATATTTAATAGCGTTTTCACAAAGATTGTAAAAAACCTGATAAATAAGGTCGCTATCGGCATAAACGTTGGTTACGGGGAGGGAGTCAAATCCACGTATATCAATATTTTTTTCATTTATTTGATGTTCAAAACCAAGAGCAATATTTATAATCATTTCGCTCAAATTTACTCTTTCGGGGTTAAGTTCAATTTCACCTGATTCTATCTTTGCCAAATTTAGCATAGATACCACAATTCGAGAGAGACGTTTTACTTCGGCAGACACAATTTTAAGATATTTATCCTGTTCATCGGCAGATATAGTGCCGTCAAGGATGCCGTCAATAAATCCGCCTATACTCGTCATAGGTGTTTTAAGTTCGTGGGATACGTTAGCAACAAAACTTCGGTTCATTTGTTCTCCTGCGGCAAGGGATTGTATCATATGGTTGAACTCCATAGCCAGTTCACCAATTTCATCATCACGGTCAACGGTGATTACTTTAGAAAAATCTCCCTTACTAATGCAGTGGGATGCCTCTGCCATTTCTTTAATAGGACGCACAAGGCGATTGGTCATTAAATAGGCGGCAAACAAAAGGAAAACTACAACCAAAATTGAAGCCCAAAGGAAAAGAGCGGTTATATCTTTTATGATGATTATCATTTCATCATAGGAAGACGTGTTATAAACCACCGCCACGGTTTTGCCGGTAGGCATAACAACGGGGACACTTACAATAAGACGTTTTTGAGGGAAAAAGCCCTTCATATTGCTGGATATGGTCATTTCACCTTTAAGTGCTTCCGTAGCAAAATTATGGGGAACAATGGTGCCCTCGCTAACCGTCTTACCCGAACTAATTAAAACGTTACCGTTAACATCGGTGATAAAAATATCTCCGCCGGTTGAGTTAAGGGCGAAATTGATGAGGGACTTATATTGGAAATATGATACACTTCCTGTGGATGCAATTTTATTTGAAATCCAAATTGCGCTGGTGCGGAGTTCGGTTTGTTTTTCTTTAAGACAATAATTCCCTGTAAAGGCCACAATTATACTTCCCAAAAGAACAAGGGAGCATAATGCAACCACAGAAAAACTAAAAAAGAATTTTTTTACTAAACTTCTTTTCATCGAAAATAATTACCACCAATAAAATTTAGTTTACCTCAAATTTATATCCTACGCCCCAAACTGTTTTAAGGGACCACTCATCAGAAACGCCCTCTAATTTTTCTCTAAGGCGTTTAACGTGAACGTCGATGGTACGGGTATCACCAAAATAATCGTAACTCCAAACCTCGTTAAGAAGTTGATCTCTTGTAAACACCTTGTTTGGATTAGATGCAAGGTGGAAAATAAGTTCCAATTCTTTTGGGGGAGCGTCAATGCGACTGCCCTTTATCCAAAGTTCGTAGTTGGTAAGGTTGATAATAAGATTATCATATTTAACTATTTTTTCGGTTTCGGTGTTTTGAGGATATTTACGGCGAAGCACCGCCTTAACACGAGCAACAAGTTCTTTTGCATCAAAGGGTTTAACAACGTAGTCATCGGCACCCAAATCGAAACCAAATACCTTATCGAAGGCCTCACCCTTAGCGGTAAGCATAATGATAGGGGTATCGGAGTTTTGACGAATTTCTCTACAAACCTGCCAACCGTCAAGTTTTGGAAGCATAACGTCAAGAAGCACTAAATCGGGAGAGTGCTGGGCAAAACATTCAAGCGCTTGACGTCCGTCATTGGCAATTACCACTTCGTAACCGCTTTTTTCTAAATACATTCTTAACAAGTCGGATATGTTAAGATCATCATCAACTACTAAAATTTTCTGAGCCATAATTTTACCTCACTTTGCAAAATAAAATAATAAGTGTTGTAACAATTATATTCTTATTCGCAAAAATCTTTGTTAAGGAAATATAAATAATATATTACACCTATATAAATTATTTCAGGTCTTCCAAATTGAAGGGGGTTTGCTGATAAACAAAATAGTTGAGCCAGTTAGAAAAGAGCAAACTTGCGTGAGCACGCCAAACGAGGGGAGGAATACTGTCGGTGGCATCATCTACAAAATAGTTTTGAGGCATAGGAGCGGCACTGCCCTCTTTTTTCTCATCACGTTCATATTCGCCCGCCAAGGTGGTGCGGTCATATTCAGAATGTCCCGTAACGAATATTTTTCTGCCATCTTTACTGGATACAATATGCACACCTGCATCTTCGGAATAGGTAAGAAGATCTAAATCTTCACATTTTTCAACGTCCTCACGTTTAATACCTGTGTAGCGGGAGTGGGGTGCATAATAGAAGTCATCGTATCCGCGAAGCAGGGGATGTTTTTGCACCAAAGCGTGATGATGAAATACCCCCGTAATTTTATTTTCAAGATCGTATTTGTTTATACCGTAATGATAATAAAGTCCTGCCTGAGCACCCCAACAAATGTGAATAGTGGACCAAACGTGGGTCTTAGACCATTCCATAATGGTACAAAGTTCATCCCAATAATCCACCTCTTCAAAGGCCATACGTTCAACGGGAGCGCCGGTAATAATCATACCGTCATATTTATTATTTTTTACGTCGTCAAACACCTTGTAAAAGGCAATAAGATGCTCTTGAGAGGTGTTTTTAGATTCGTGTGATGCCATTTGCAAAAGGTCAATATCTACCTGCAAAGGACTGTTACTGAGTAGTCGCAAAAATTGAGTTTCGGTTTCAACTTTTTTAGGCATCAAATTAAGGAGCAGGATTTTAAGGGGACGGATATCCTGAGTTTCCGCCCTTTTATTGGTCATAACGAATATGTTTTCCTCCTGCAATATTCTTGCGGCAGGAAGAGTATCGGGAATTTTAATAGGCATAAAAACATATCCCCCATAATAATTTAATATACAATATAACAATACCACAAAATTATACTAAAATCAAACATTTTTTATGATTGACAACAAAGGGGGAAGAATGTATAATGTACCCATAGTGAAAATAAAATTTTGGAGGTAAAAATTATGATTACTAAAGATACCTTTATTGGCGATATTCTCAATATCAACCCCGAAACTGCCCCCTTCTTTTTAGAAATGGGAATGCACTGTCTCGGTTGTCCCGCAGCAAGAAGTGAAACCGTTGAGCAGGCCTGCGAAGTGCATGGTGTAGATCCCGATGAATTGGTAGAAAAAATCAACGATTTCCTCGCCGAAAACTAAAACCTAAACACAAAAAGACTATCCGAAAAGATAGTCTTTTTTACTTTAATTTAAACTATGAAAATATCAAAAGAAACAAGAATAAAATTAGATAAAATCCGAAAATTTGTCGTAGCGTTTTTCCTTGGGAAAAGATGTGCCTGTTGCGGAGAAATCATTGAAACTCACAAGGATATTTGTGGGTATTGTAATGATAAAATTATCGAAAATATCAATGGATGCGAAAAATGCGGACAACCAAAATCCACCTGTGTTTGCAAAAGACAGCGGTTTGAATTTGACGGAATTATTTCACCTTATCTTTACGACGGTGCAATTAAGGACGGCATTAAAAGAATGAAAAAGGATATCGGCGGAGATACCGCAGAATACTTTGCCGACGTTATGAGCGAATGGATAAATCTTAAAGGAATAAAAAGCGAAATTGACCTTATTGTTACGGTGCCTCTTACCAAGGAAAGGGAGCGAGAAAAGGGATACAATCAAAGCGGATTACTTGCCAAAAGAATGTCTAAAAATTTAGATATTCCATATAATAAAAAGGCACTGATTAAGGTTTATTCCAACAAAGAACAACACTACTGCAGTGCCATTGACCGAGTGGGAAATGTTTTGGGTGTTTATGAAGCCGATGAAGAAATATGTAACGATAAAAACATTCTTCTCGTAGATGATGTAACTACAGGTGGTTCAACCCTTAACGAATGTGCCAAAATGCTTAAAATTGCAGGCGCTAAAAAGGTCTATTGTGCAGTGGCTGCCCTTACGGTAAAAAACAAACCAACCAAAAATGCCGATGAGTGAAGAAAACTTCCCCATCGGCATATATTATTTTTGAACGGTATTGTTATTATTATTTTGATTTTTTGAAAAAAGTTCGCCCGCTTGTTTAATAATTTGGTCGCCAAATACCGCACAAGCAGTGGCAACTACCCCCTGGGTAATCGATACAAATATACACATCATTATATCTTTAATCCCCGAAACATCAACGGTTGCAAAGGTATAAATACCACAAAGCACCACCGATAAAAGGGTCAATATAAAGGGGATAATGCAATTTTTAACGTTAGACTTTTTAATGGCCCAACCCACAAACCAAAGCACGGGAATAAGCACCAAAAACTCGGGTTTAATATAATCGTTAAAATTCATTTGTTACTTCACCTTACCTGTTGCCTTGTGAAGAATATCCAAAGCATCCGATGCGTTGATTTTACCGTCGTTATTTACGTCGGCTTCCTTCTTTTGTGCGGCGGAGAGATTGATTTTACCCACCGATGCATTTAATACGGTCATAGCATCGTCGGCAGTAACTTTTCCATCGTTGTTTATATCACCGATAGGGAAATCGGGTAAACAAAATCCTCTTATTGTGGTGGTAGAAAGGTTAACGGTTCTTCTCTTAACGCTGTCGGAATAATTTCCTTCAATGGTGGTAACGTTTTTGCCGTTTACACTTTCAACAAATCCAACGTGGTCGCTGTCTCCCGATTTATCCCAGTCATACATAATAAGATCACCGGGTTTTGGGGTATAGGCAGGATATTTCTTAAAAAGTCCCTGCCCGCTAAACCAGTTTGTCATTTGGGTACAGGATGCAAAATGCTTGATAATAGTCGTAGGCACGCCTGCTTGAGCGGCCACCCAAGATACAAAAATACAACACCAGGGGGTAGACATATTAAACCCCGTTTTATATACAGAATTATACCATTTGATATATTTATCTTCGCCGGTGGGTTCTTTTACCCCCACCTCTTTAGCTGCAATAGATAACATTTTGTTATGAAGCATCATTTCAAAATCAACTCCTTAATTTCATTTATTTGATGTTGATGAGACCCGATTTTTTCCTCAGCAGAGGTCATTCGGGAAACAAGATTATTGTGTTCAGATACTCTTTTTTCAAGTTGCTCAATACGATAATTAGTAAGCCGATTGGCAGTTAAAATACCCGTAACCGAACCAATGGCAGTACCCATTAGAGATAACACCGCCACTATAATTTCATAGGGCATATCACCCCTCCTTTAACATTGTATGCATCTGCTTACAAGACGCGAATTAAAATCCCACGATAAGCGCCTCGAAGGATAACTCTTTTTGAGGTCGTTTAAAACAGCAAAAAGAAATGAGACTATCTTTCTGATCATATACCGTTACGTTACAGTTATTAAATTCCTCAGCACTATATGGTTCGGGCTTTAGAATAACCAAACTAGTTTGAGCAATGTTAGGATTGTAAATATCCACAGTTGTCAAATTTGCATCCCAACTATTTTCAGAGATAGAAAAATACGCCTTTTTAATGGAAGGCACGTCAGGGATTTCGTGTGGAGCGGGGAGAGAAAAGTCCAAATAGTAGGTGTAATCATCCCCTTTTCGGATAGATACCGAAGGTGATTCGGTGGGGGATACCGACTGAACGTTTCCGAGTTGAATATTGAATTTTTCATCAAATCCTTCGAGTTTATCAAGAATCACCTGTAATTCAGATACAAACTCTTCCTCAGCCAAATCGCCGTCTCCCGAAATTGAACCGCCCAATGAGATTGGAATTACCTCGGTTTTATAAATAAGTGAACACGCCTCATCTCCTATTTTATAACCGCAAAGTTGCCAATAAAGGGTGTGTCCTAAAGAAGTAACGTCATAGGGCATGTCGTAATAGATATAACCGTCCTTTTCGTGTAATTCTTTAGAAAACACGTTTTGTCCGTTACTTGTTTCAAAATACATTCTAAAGTAGTCGCATTTTGGCGAATTTTCATTAGGAAAGCACACCGCAATACGTCCCGCGTTGTGTTCTCCAACAATAAATCCTGAATAATTCGAGGGAGAAACTCTGCCTTGATTATCCACGTTTAAAAGCAATTCTTTCAAGAAAAAACCTCCTAAATACAAATTGACACAGTCATAAATAGGCGTAAATACAAAAAAAGTTGCCGAAAACACGGCAACCAAAAGGATATTTTGTAATAATAAATAAAAACAACCTTACCACGTTGTATAAATTGCCAAAAAAGGCGCGAAGAAATCACTTTTTTGCTAAATTCTTATTTAGGTTTCACTGTGGAAATATCTTGACAAAATAATGATATGAAATTATAATAAATATAATGGTATAAGTGTCGATATGCACTTATATTTACTGTTCGCGATACTGCAATGATTATCTTTGTTAAAAACGCAAAAGAAAGACTAATTCGTTATGACTGAAAACAATCAAACTGTGGAGATTGTCGAAACCGAGAATCATCCACAAAAAAATATAACCTTTAAAAAAGTTTTAAGTATACTTGGTAAAAGTACCTATTACGTTATATTTGGTGCGGTAATACTGTTTCTCGTTATAAACGTGTATTCCCTTGTTGCCGCCAAGGTATTTAAACAACAAGTTCCAAAGGTGTTTGGTTATGCCTATCAACTTGTTTTAACCGATAGTATGAAGGGCACCGCATCCGATTCCTTTCCGGGCCGTACCCTTATTGTGATTAAGGAACAAGAGGAATACAAGGTTGGCGATGTTGTTAACTTCTTCTCTGCTAAATTTGATGCTCCAATAACCCACCGTATTATTGGTGAAAAAGAGGGCAAGTTTATTACCAAAGGTGACTATAACAATATAGAAGACACCGAACTTTTAGATGAGAGTAACATCCACGGCAAGGTGATTTGGCATTCAGAGTATTTAGGTAAAATACTTCATTACGTACGAAGTCCACTGGGAATAATAATTCTTCTTTCTGTGGGTGCCGTTTTGCTTTTTTTACCTAATACTTTTAGTAATAAAAAGCAATATTCACCTAAACACTAACCCGAAACCAAAACAGATAAATGAAAGGATTTGTGAGACAAATGTCTGAAAAAACACAACTTCCAACCGAATATGTACCTAAAAAGCGCAATCGCAAAAAAGTTGTTGCGATTATAGTTGTAATAGCAATTATTGTAATTTCCGCTACGGTAGGTCTTGGTTATACTATATCAAGGTACGTTAGTTCAACGGGTAGAGATTATCATTATGTTGATGCATCAGATTTCTATTTTTCTGCCGATTATCTTACCCCCTACACCACCGATGATAAAATTCCCACCTATACAGTTTATAATTATCCCACAAATAAAACTGTAGCCATTAACGTTTATAACTACACCGATGATTTAAGCATTACTCGTGAAAACGTTAATTTTAGCACCAGCACCAGTAAAGGTCAAATCACAAGCGGTGGTACGATTAACGGCGGTGGATCTAAAAATTCTAAAGCACTTACCCTTACTGCAAATGGGTTAGGTGAATATCTTGTAACAGTATCTTCAACTTCACCCTATGTTCAAACCCTTAAAGCAAAGTTTAACTTTGTAGAGTCTGCAGCCCCTACAATAAACACAACCTTTAAAAATTATGATGACTATGTTACTTTAAACGTGGCAATAGCCCCCCACGTTCAATCTACCAGCAGCGTTAAAGTAACTTGGGATACTAACAGTTTAGTGTTAGATACTACTAACGAGCTATTTGCATCAAGCACTATTTCAAGCGGATCTACTACTGTTAATATGAATACCGGTGGTAGTTATCAAATTATTTTCTACAAGAAAACATCAGGCGCTACTATTGCAAACACCGCGGTTTCAGCAAGTTTAATAAATGGTTAATTTATAAATTTTTGCTCGTAACTCTTTGTTGCGAGCAAATTTATGTATAAAAAAGGAAGTATTAAATTGGATATTTTTAACGAACAAATTATAAAAAAAACAAAATCACCCTTAGAGTTGCTTTTGCTTATGCTCCTGTATGTAGCAGGGCTTACCGTAGGTATGCTTTTAATTTTTTTTGGATTGACTTTTGCACCTACTTTCATTTTCACATTCATAATTTTGGCTGGTGTGGTATTTTATTTCACAATTAAAATAGGAACTAATCTCAACTTTGAATTTGAATATTCGGTAACAAACAACCTTTTTGACGTGGATAAAATCATTGCCAAAAGTCGTCGCAAACGCCTTGTTTCTATGGATTTAATGACCATTGATGATGTAGGAGTATATTCCTCTGAAAAGTTCAAAGGAAGAAGTTTTGACCTTACTGTCAATGCGGTGGGCAATCCTAATCAAGATGGAATAATCTATATTGTTACCCGTCATCCCACCAAAGGCAAAACCCTCGTTATCTTTCAACCAAATGAAAAGATTGTTGATGCGTTAAAGAAATCTCTACCCTATAATCTTAAAAATAATATTTAGGATGCTACAATGAATAATGTTTCTAAAAAAATTGTAAATAGCATAACAAACCGCACGGCTGATACCCACAAAGGGCACTATGGTCGTGCTTTTTGTGTTGTAGGCAGTTATGGAATGGCGGGGGCTGCGATTATATCGGGACTTTCTACCCTAAAGTGCGGTGTAGGTATTTGCGATATTTGTTTACCCGATACTATTTATCCCATCGTTGCGACCAATATCCCCGAAGCAGTATATTCGATATATAAAAACCAAAACGAATGCTATAAGTGTCTTTTTAATGGCGTAAATAAAGCAACAGCAGTCCTTGTAGGATGCGGTAGTGGAAATACAAATGCAACGAGAGATATAGTAAAATATCTTATCGACAATGCAGAAATCCCACTTGTTATTGATGCCGATGGCATAAATGTCCTAAAATATCATATAGATATATTGGAAGCAAGAAAAAGACCAACCATAATCACACCTCATATCGGAGAAATGTCCCGTCTAACAGGCCTTTCGATTGATTATATTAAGGGGCAAAAGGAAAATGTCGCATTAAATTTCGCATCAAAATACGGAGTTATAGTGGTGCTTAAAGACCATAATACCGTGGTTGCATCCCCCGATGGCAAGACCTACATAAACCACACCGGCAACCCCGGAATGGCAACCGGCGGCAGTGGTGATATGTTAGCAGGAATGATAACGTCTCTTGTTGCTCAAGGGTATGATGCTTTTGAGAGTGCGGTGGCAGGGGTTAATCTGCACGGTATAGCAGGAGATATGGCAAAGGATGAGTTAACCGAAGCAGCAATGCTTCCTACCGATATGATAAAAATGCTTCCCAAAGTATTCAAAATGTTTATTGAATAGGGGAGATTTACTTGAACAAAATTATAAAAAAAGCAGTAGCAACCGTTATGGTAATGCTACTGCTTTTCTCTTGCAGTGAAACCGAGGAGATTAAAATAAAACCTGATTTCACCGCAACGCTTACTATTCAAAATAATGATATTACACTAAAAGGTAATTTTTCACGGCAATTAGACGGCACAATGGAGTACATATTAACCCAACCACAAAACTTAAGCGGGATGAGGTATGTATTTAGTGAGAATATGTATACTATATATTTTCACAATATGGAAAGAAGCGGAGATATTTGGCAAAATTCCCCCGTTAAAATAATATTTAATGCAATAAATGTTGGAATAAATACTCCCGATATATCGAATACCATTATGACCGAAAATGGCAAATGCGTTTATTATGTAGAGAAAGGGATCATAAAGAAAATTGAAATATCAAAGGTGGTTGCAGTGTTTGAATAATTATAAAATGAAAACGGACTTTGTGTTTCCACAAAGTCCGTCCATTACTAAATAAGTACTAAACTTATTTAATTTCAACTTTAGCGCCAACTTCTTCGAGCTTAGCTTTGATACCTTCAGCATCGTCTTTAGATACAGCTTCTTTAAGAGTTTTGGGAGCGCCGTCAACGAGAGCTTTAGCTTCACCAAGGCCAAGACCGGTGATTTCACGAACAACCTTGATAACCTTGATTTTTTCTGCGCCAACTTCAGCGAGAACTACATCAAATTCGGTCTTTTCTTCAGCAGCAGGGCCAGCAGCAACAGGGCCAGCAGCAACAGCTACGGGAGCAGCAGCGGATACACCGAATTCTTCTTCGATTGCCTTAACGAGGTCAGCAAGTTCCATGACGTTAAGGGCTTTGATTTCATCAATAATAGCAGCAATATTAGCCATTTTAATTTCCTCCAATAATCTTTAATAATAAATTTTTGAATTAAGCTTCGGCAGATTCGCCTTCGCCGTTTTTGTCTACAACTGCCTGAAGGGCACGTGCAAGACCGGAAATGTTTCCGTTAAGAGCATAGCACAACATACAAAGGAGACCTTCTTTGTTGGGCATTTTAGCAAGTTTGTCAACGCCGGCAACGTCGATAACACTACCGTCGCAGTAACCTGCTTTAATGGTGAAAGCACCTTTGCTATCTTCTGCATACTTAGAAAGGATCTTAGCAGCAGAGGTGTAGTCATCTTCATTAGAGATAGCGATAGCAGTGGTACCGTGTAATACGTCTTTAAGTTCACCTAAACCGGTGTTTTCGGCAGCATAACCTAAAAGAGTATTTTTAACAACAGCGTAATAAACGCCTGCTTCACGAAGTTCCTTACGGAGTTTGGTGTCATCAGCAACAGTGATACCTTCATAGTTAACAACAACGCCGGAGCAGGAATTGCTAAGTTTTTCTTGAAGAGCAGCAACTGTAGCCTTCTTTTGTTCTAAAACTGCTTGACTGGGCAAGAGATTCACCTCCATAAAATAAGTGAAAAAAGGCCTTCCGCACCGCACAGTGAGGAAGGCCAATAAATAACTGATATATCTACAGTCGATATTCATTGAGCGCTAAACCTCGGCAGGCGGGAAATCCTTTATGCGACAAAGTCGCACCTGCTGTCTTTGGAACAGCTTATACATTATATCATAGTACAATGCGTGTGTCAAGTGTTTTTTACACTTAAATTAGATAAATTTTGCAGGGTTAATGCGAATTCCAGGGCCCATAGTGGTAGCAACTACGCAAGATTTTACGTATTGACCTTTAGCGGCAGCGGGTTTTGCTTTGATGATAGCACTCATAAGTGTATCAAAGTTTTCGGTGAGTTTTTCTACACCGAAGGAAACCTTACCGATGGGGCAGTGGATAATATTGGTCTTGTCAAGACGATACTCGATTTTACCAGCTTTTGCTTCGTTAATAGCACGAGCAACGTCGGTGGTAACGGTACCGGCTTTGGGGTT
>JAFVID010000025.1 GCA_017474205.1 Clostridia bacterium
ACCGTTGCATACCGGTATAATTTCCTCGGCTAAAGGTGAAAATTCGTTTGTTGTATTCGGATTTGTACCGCTCTGCCATGTTGTTTACCGTTAAGGTTCCCATAATATTATGGTAGGCGTTGGCACTCAGTCCGCCGGGGAAGGTGATGTCCAATTCCGACCCGCAAACCCAACTGTCGGTTTCGTCAATTTTAAATCCGTCCACCCCAATGGATGCCAAATTCTCTTTATGGATGTTCCAATAAATGTCCTTGGACTTCGGCAGGGTAAAATCGGGTACCAGCCCTTCAAATCCGTATTTTTTATCGCCGGAATTAACACTCAAGGCTTCGGACATTAAGGAATAGGGCAAAATTTCTTGGTGAATGGGGGATTTTTCACTAACAAAGGGGTGTTCCCATAAGTTTACCTTTACCCCCAAATTGTGAATAGATTCAATAAAGGCGGCAGGGTTGGGGAATTTGTTACTCCAAACATAGGTGCAGGGATAGGTGGCGGTTTGCCAACCGGGTTCCACACCAACCGTATCTACCGCAATGCCTGCCTTTTGAAAATCTTCAATGGCGGAAATCAATTGTTGGTCGGTGAAATTTAAAGCACCCCGATAGGTAAGCCCTAAGGATGATAAAGGGGGCATGGAAATGGTGCCACACAGTTTTCCGAAGTCGGATTGAATGTTTTGGAAAGAAGGACCGTAAATAAAGTAATAGTCCAATTCCCCTCCCTCCACTTCAATAGAGCAGGTGTTTTTGAAAGAAATGGAACCTTTATTGGAATTGTTTAAATAAATGCCGTAGCCTGCGGTGGAGTAATAAAGGGGGGTAATGGCGTGAACGCCGGTATCCAACATCCACAAATCGTAGGTTTGGTTTCGCCAATCTACCGTATTAAAACTATTGGTAGGGGCGGCACCCAAACCATAGAAATGTTCCTCTATGCCGGTGGCATCCCGCTGAAAGTTTACCCATTTGCCTTCCCCTTCGAATCCGGTGGGATTTGCGGCGGTGTTTTTGGCGATTACCGAACCGGATTTATCCTTATAAGTTAGTGCTAAGGTGGATTTGTTCACCAAAACCGTTAACGCATCGGTTTTAATTTCTAAAGCAGTGCCGGTGTCGTTTACCGTTAAGGCAACCGCATCATAGTCGCTGTCAAATTTTTTAATCCCTTGCAGGTTGGGATTGTCGGCCAGGAAATCCTTTTCGGTTGGGGCAATGCGTACCCGCACCATATTGTCCTTGCAGAAATTCAACGTCATAACACCGTTTTTTGCCTGCAGGGTGATTTTACTGCCGGATTTTTTGTAGGTACCTATCAATTCACCGATGGTACCGGTGGTGGATGCAGCGGTCACAGCGGAACCTCCCCTATCTTCAATCTGTTCAACATGATCCATCGAGGATTCGGATGCCAGTACTATTAAATGGGTTGGCAGGGCAAGGCACAATACCAACACGGTCAGCATCAGGCGAGTGAGTAGCCCAAGTTTCATTGTGTTTTCAACCTTTCTTTGGCATTTTGAAGGAGAATTTTTTCTCTTTTTTCAGTATAAGGGGAAAAAAGGGGTTTTCCTATGACAAAAAACATAAAAATATGGTA
>JAFVID010000026.1 GCA_017474205.1 Clostridia bacterium
CGGTGTAATTTTCCCCATCCTCTCCCGCAACCGTTTTGCAATTTGCCTTAGAGGTATTGCAAAGGGTGCAAAAAAAGTAGTTCTTATGCTCAGTTATCCTTCTGACGAAGTAGGTAACGAACTTGTTAGCATCGACAAAATCGATGAAGCAGGTGTAAACCCCTATTCTGATGTTCTTACACTTGAAAAATATCGTGAACTTTTTGGTGAAAACCGTCACGAATTTACCGGTGTTGACTACGTTGATTACTATTGCAACTTGGTTAAAGAATGTGGTGCAGAGGTTGAAATTATTTTTGCAAACCAACCTAAAGCAATTCTTGATTATGCCGATTGCATTCTTACTTGTGATATTCACACCCGTGCTCGTACAAAGAGAATCCTCAAAGCCGCAGGTGCAAAGGTAGTTTGTGGTCTTGACGATATTCTCAATCAACCCATAAGCGGTGGATACAATGAAAACTATGGCCTTCTTGGTTCAAACAAATCAACCGAAGAAACCATTAAACTCTTCCCCCGCGATTGTAAGGAATTAGTTCTTGATATTCAAAAACGCATCTTGGATGAAACCGGCAAACACGTTGAAGTAATGGTTTATGGCGACGGTGCATTCAAAGATCCTAAGGGTAAGATTTGGGAACTTGCCGACCCCGTAGTATCCCCTGCTTACACCGACGGACTTAACGGCACCCCCAATGAACTTAAACTTAAGTATCTTGCCGATAATGATTTTAAAGATCTTTCAGGTGAAGCACTTAAAGAGGCAATTTCTGCAAGTATTCGCGAAAAGAAAGATAATCTTGTTGGTAATATGGCATCTCAAGGTACCACTCCCCGTCAACTTACCGACCTTATTGGTTCCCTTTGTGACCTTACCAGTGGTTCCGGTGACAAAGGTACCCCCATTGTTCTTGTTCAAGGTTATTTTGACAACTATACCAACTAATATATAAGGAGAGATTAAAATGAAACTTTTATACACAGGTAAAACCAAAGACGTTCTTTTAGACGAAACTACCAACGTTGTTACCCTTCTTTTCAAAGATAGTGCAACCGGCGAAAACGGCGTATTTGATCCCGGTTCCAACAGCGTAGGCGGTAGTGTTGAAGGTAAAGGTAAAATTGGTTTGGAAATTTCCAAATATTTCTTCGAACTTATGGAGAAAAACGGTATTCCTACCCACTTCCTTGGTGCAGATCTCGATAAGAATTTAATGCAAGTTCGCAAACTTACCGTTCCTAAACTTGAGTTTGTTCTTCGTTACTACACTGCAGGTAGTATGTGCCGTCGTTTCACCCTTGAAGAAGGTATTGTATTTGATCCTCCTTACACCGAAGTTACCCTTAAAGATGACGAACAAGGCGATCCTCTTATCACTGCTCGTCTTTGTGTAATGAAAGGTCTTCTTGAAAACGAAGCTCAATATGATGAAGCTCTTGGCATTCTTGTTAAGGTTGGTGAAGTTCTTAAAAAGGAACTCGCAGGAATGAACCTCACCCTTATCGACTTCAAAATTGAGGTTGGTTATGATGAAGACGGCAAAATGTATATTGCCGACGAAATCACTCCCGATATTTGGCGTGTCCGTGATGAAAACGGCAACATTCCCAATCAAATCGATTGTGCAAAAATGTTGCTTGAAAAAATGGGCAAATAATTCAATAGTAAAGTTAAACGGAAGAACGAAGTTTCGTTCTTCCGTTTTTATGTTATCTTTTATATGATATCTTTTTAAGTATTTTTGCTACTGGTAAAACAAGTATTCCTGCCAACAAATCGCCTATACAATGAACCGCATCAAAGGGCAATCCTGCTATTATCCACTTTATCATCATATTAAAATCATATCCAAAAGCAATTGCTTGAACGGGTGCAAATAGCGTACCAAACATAAGTCCGTGTAAACCACACACAATCGGATATACAAATACCGCAATTTTATCAGGGATATTCTTTGGTATTAACATTGTGATCCCCCATAAAACGGTCCATATATATAAATATGGAACCCACCACAATGAAAATCCACTTAATAATCCTTGAAGAAAAACATATACGTAAATGGGGATAAGTCCTTTGAAACGATACACTATTGCACACACCATTGTAAACATTCCAAGCAAATGAATGTTTGGAAGTGCCTCCATAAGCATTTTAGAGCAATACATTATTGTACCGAGAAGAGCAAAGATACATATTTCGTATATGGTTAAGAATTTTTTACTTTCTTTACTCCTTAACATATTTTAATTCGTAGGTTTCTCCATCGCTAAATTCGGTTGAGTCAACACCGGTCATCATCATTTCGCCGTTTTTATAGAAACCCCAATATGCTTTGTCGGTGTCATAATTTGCTTCGAGTCCGTTTACGTGGGTAATGTAAAGACCATATTGACCTTCATCACCCTTAACAATATTGTTTGCAACAAGGGCATCACCTAAGAATTTTTCATCGGTATGAATTGTAAAGGTGATAGTTTTTGCATTGTTGTCAATAACCTTAACATAAACGGTTTTAGCACCCTCACCGAGTTCGGTATCTTCGGTATAAAAGTCAGATGCAGCAGTGCTAACAACTGAATCTACGGGAGCATCGGTTGAGGTTTCTGCTTCGTTGCTGCATCCTGTGAAAAGAATGCTAAGGCAAAGTACCAACAAGAGTAGTAGTGAACATTGTTTTGTGAATTTCATTATAATTCCTTCTTTTTTATGTATTACACATAAAATAATACAAAAAGCGCCCTTCAAAAAAGGGCGCAATTATACTGTGTAATCGCAGCCCCTTCTTTTGCCCAAAGGACTTTTTGCATAATACAAAGTGATAAGCATTCCGACTTAAAGGTATGGGGAACCCTTCTTACGGTAATGGCTGTTGCCACGGATTCTCACCGTGTTTCCTTATCCCCGAATGAAAAAACATCCGACAATGGATTTTTTATAATCCAATACTTTGTAATTATTTATTTGTGCGAGTGATATTCTATCACTTTACTGAACGTTTGTCAACAAGCTATTTTTTAGTAAGTCGAGCGTATTTTTGCATAAGCTTCTTGGTGCCGACAGTTTCAAAGGCAATGGTCAAAAGAACATCTCCACCAACAGGTGTTGCCGATATAATAAGGCCCTCACCAAAAGCACTATGCATTACAGTATCTCCCGCTTTATAGGTAACCGTAGGTGCAGAAGTAGGTGATTTGAATCCACCAAGGCCTGTATTTTGCGATTTGTATGGTGTTTTAGGTTTAATATTTGAGGTCTGTGAAGAAGAATCCCTACTTGTAGAATAACCTCTATTACCAAAACTAAATGAGGGTTCAGGTGGTTTAATCCCATCAATCAATTCGGTTGGAATTTCTGTCACAAATCGAGAAATTCTATTCCTTTCGGTAGAACCAAAAACCATCCTTTGAGAAGCACAGGTAAGGGTAAGTTTTTGCTTCGCTCTTGTTATGCCAACATAAGCAAGTCGACGTTCTTCCTCAATCTCTTTATCACCCGTGAAGATGGATTGTTTTCCTGGGAAAATTCCCTCTTCCATTCCTACTATAAATACGTTTTCAAATTCAAGACCTTTTGCGGAATGAAGTGTCATAAGAACAACAGCATCGGCATCGGCGTTATAATTATCAATATCAGTCATAAGGGCGACGCCATCAAGATAATTCTCTAAAGTTGGAATATCACTTTCGGTCTCAAATTGAGATATACTGTTTGCCAACTCTTCAAGGTTTTGAATTCTATCTTCACCCGATTCAGTATCGGCACGAAGCATCTCAACATATCCACTTTTCTCAAGCAAGAGACGAAGTATTTCAGATGGCGGAACATCTTCCATCATATCTCGAAGAGAGTTAATGAGGTTAGCGAAATCCTTTAGTTTAGAACAAGCACGGGAAAGTGGTTCGTATGTATCGGCCTCATTCATAACATCAAACATACTTTTACCAAGATAATTGGCAATATCTAAAACCTTTTCTATAGTAGATGCGCCAATTCCTCTTTTAGGTTCATTTATAACTCTTGTGAGTCGTAAATTATCAGAGGGATTAACAAGCAACGTTAAATAAGAAATGATATCTTTAACTTCCTTGCGGTCATAGAACTTAAGACCACCAATAACTCGATAAGGAATACCCGAACGAACAAAGGTATTTTCAAGGTTACGGGATTGTGCATTCATACGATACAAAATAGCATTTTCGGAGAATTTACCACCATTTTTTACTGAATCAAGAATTTTTTCTGATACAAATTTCGCCTCTGCAAAATCATCAGGAGCGGTATAGAGAGTTATCTTCTCCCCTCCCTCTTTTTCGGTCCATAGATTCTTTTCTTTTTGTTTCGTATTATTCTTTATAACAGCGTTTGCCGCATCCAAAATAATCGATGTTGAACGATAGTTTTGTTCAAGTCTAATTGTTGTTACGTTTCTATATTCGTCCTCAAAGTTAAGGATATTTTCAATGGTAGCACCGCGGAAATTATATATACTTTGATTATCATCACCGACAACACAAATGTTTTTGTGGGCATCGGCAAGCATACTAACAAGGACATACTGAGCGTGGTTGGTATCTTGATACTCGTCAACCATTATATATTTGAATCGATTTTGCCAATAAGATAAAACGTCGGGATTGTTATCAAACAACTCAACAGTTTTTACAATAATATCGTCAAAATCCATCGCATCGGCATCTTTTAATTTCTTTTGATAAAGAGCATAAAGTTCAGCAATAACCTTTTGTCTATAATCGCCTTGTGCCTCTTTTAATAATTCAGCAGGTGAAACAAGGGTATCTTTGGCATGGCTTATGGCAGATAATACCGCCTTTTGAGGGAAAAGTTTATCGTCGATATTAAGCTCTTTTTGACAATGTTTCATTACCCTTTTTGAATCATCAGTATCATAAATGGTAAAGTGAGAACTATATCCAATTTTATCGGCAAATCTACGAAGAATTCTAAGACAAGCCGAATGAAAAGTAGCCGCCCAAATCTCATTACCATCATCACCAAGCATAAGTGTAAGACGACCTTTTAATTCATTCGCCGCTTTGTTGGTAAAAGTAATGGCAAGTATTTCCCACGGGCGAGGTGGATTAACCGCAAGCAATTCACGAAGACGCTCGTTATCGCTTTCATTTCCCGATAACACATCTTCTAAAAACTCCATATCTTCATCGCAGATAAATTCAGGTGTAAAATCACTTTCGTATCCGTTACCATATTTAAGCAAGTTTGCAATGCGATTAATTAAAACGGTAGTTTTACCACTACCTGCACCTGCAAGAATAAGAAGCGGTCCATCGGTATGAAAGACCGCCTTCTTTTGCATATTATTTAATTTTGAGAAATCTTTTTCAATGAGTTTTTTTCTTAATTCAACAAACTTGTTGCCATTTTGCATTATGTAAGAACTCCAATATAATATTATTCAACAGTTTCGGTGCAATGGGGGCAACGTGTTGCGCGAATATCAATTTCACTAAAGCAATAGGGACATTCTTTAGTAGTAGGTGCTTCTTCAACAACTTCCTCTTCTTTTTTAAATTTGATATTGGAAAGTTTATTTATGAGTTTAACCATAAGGAAGATTACAAACGCCATAATAATAAAGTTAATAACGTTTGAAATAAAGTTACCATAAGCAAAAACAGGAAGACCTAATTTTTCGGTTACTTCTGCAAGAGGCATACCATCAACAAATCCGGCTGCTTTCCCTGCCTCATCACTAAAGAGAGGTATGTAAAGGCCTGAATAATCAGATTTAAATAACAAGCCAATCAAGGGATTGATTAAATCGGATACAACAGATTTAATAATAGTTTGGAAAGCACCGCCGATAATAACGCCGACTGCCAAGTCAATTACGTTACCCTTCATAGCAAAGTCTCTAAATTCCTTTAAAAACTTAGATTGCTTGTTTGCCATTTTCTTCATTGTTTCCTTTCCTTTTTCTTTTTTCATAATTAATCACCTCATATTTTGTATTATTATCGGATATATTATAGTATATTAGGGCAAATTTATCAACAAAAATTAAGAAATAAAAAAAATATTAAAAAAAATGAAAAAAGTACTTGCAAAATGGAAAGTTATTTGTTATAATACAATGCGTTGTTGAGATAACAATATCTCGGCACCATCAATATGTGGTGGGTGTAGCTCAGTAGGCTAGAGTGCCAGATTGTGGCTCTGGAGGTCGTCGGTTCGAGACCGACCATCCACCCCATCTATATAAACTAAATGAATATTGGGGTGTAGCCAAGCGGTAAGGCAACGGACTTTGACTCCGTCATTTCGCTGGTTCGAACCCAGCCACCCCAGCCAGAAAAAAGCACTTCGTATGAAGTGCTTTTTTCAATATAATTTTATATTATATATTTTTGAAAAATTTAAGTTTCATCATTGAAAAAAAGTGTATTTGTGATATAATATCATAGAACTTTTCATAAAGGAGATTTTACAATGCAAAGATTGCGATTTCATCTCGCTTTAATTGCTGCAAAGTGCAGTATAATACTTATTAAAATGTTGGGTAGAAATGCATCCCACAATCCCGGTGCTATTGCCCTTAAAATTTGTCCTAAATTTATGGAACTCGCTCCCAAGGCACCCAAGGTTATTTGTGTTACCGGTACAAACGGCAAAACAACCGTTGCAAATTTACTAACCGATGCACTTGTTTCGGATAGTAAGAAAGTTGTTAGTAACCGTTTGGGTTCAAACATTGTCCCCGGTTGTACCACAAATCTTATTAACAGTTTGAATATATGGGGTAAATGCGTTGTAGATGCAACAGTTTATGAAGTTGATGAAAGAGCATCCCGTTTAATTCTCCCCTATCTTAAGCCCGATTTTCTTGTTGTGAACAACCTTTTCCGTGACTCATTAAAGAGAAATGGGCATCCCGATTATATTTTCAATATTCTCAACACCTATTGTCCCGACAACACTAAACTAATTCTCAATGCAGATGAGTTGTGTTCAAGTCAGTTAAAACCAAATAACGATAGAGTATTTTTTGGAATCGGCAAACAAGAAACCGATTTAACGAAATCTATAAATTTAATTGCTGACTATAGTTTTTGTCCTGAATGCGGCGAAGTTTTAGATTATGATTATTTAAGATATCACCATATTGGTTATGCTAAGTGTAACAAATGCGGTTTCCATTCTCACGATGCCGATTATTTGGCAACCACTATAGATAGAGAAAATAACACCCTTACAGTTATGGTAAATGGTGAGGAGCAAAAATATCCCCTCATTAGTGATATTACATTTAATATTTACAATGAACTTTCGGTTATATCTACCTTGTTAGAATTGGGATATTCTTATGAGGATGCTTATAAATTAGTATCACAAATCAAGGTGCCTGATTCAAGATTTAATCAAGACGAAATAAATGGTGTACCTGTTATTCAAGTATTAAGCAAAGGACAAAACTCCGTTTCATCAAGCCGTGCTTTTGATTATGTTTCTGAAGAAAAAGGAAACAAGGTTGTTATTTTGGCAATGGATGACCGCCACGACCGCAAAAAGAGTGTTGAATATATTGGTTGGATTTATGACGTTGACTACGAATTTTTCAAAAGAGATAGCATTAAACAAATAATTGCCGCAGGTCCTCGTTGTTACGATCACAAAGTGCGATTGTTATTAGCAGGTGTTGATGAATCAATTATCCACACCTGTTTCGAAGAGGTTGATTCGGTAGAATTGATTAACTGGGAAGAAATTGATTCGGTATACATTTTATATGATGTATATACTTACGATTTATCTTGTCAAATCAAAGAAAAGGTAATTAAACATTTGGAGGGTGCAAAATGATAATTGAATTATTATATCCAAGAATGTGCTGCCTTTATGGTGACAAAGGCAATACCATATTCCTTCAAAAATGTTTTCCCGATGCCGAGTTTGTTTTTACCGAACTAAACGATAAACCCTATTTTTTAGATAATAACGTTGATTTGTGCTGTATGTACTCTATGAGTGAACCCAATCAAGAAAAGGCATTAGAGCGTTTAATGCCTTTGAAAGAAGAACTTAAAGAAGCTTTTGAAAACAGTAATACCCAATTTTTATTTCTTGGAAACTCTATGGAATTATTGGGTAAATACATCGAAACCGAGGACGGATATAAAATAGACGCTCTTGATGTTTTAGATATTTACAGTGTGCGTCATGCTCCCAAAAGATTCAATTCACTTATCCGTGCCAAGATGGAAGATATAACCTTAATAGGTTATACAAGTCGTTTTAGTGATACTTTTGGTATAACCGAAGAACTTGCACTTTGTAAAAATGATGTTGGTTTAGGTTCAGATGCTAAATCAAATTTAGAGGGTATTCTTACCAAAAATATTATTGGCACATATTTGTTAGGACCGCTTTTGCCTTCTAATCCTGATTTTGCAAAATGGTTAATTAAAAGATTAGGAATAGAATCTCCAACTCTCCCCCACGAAGATGTTTTATATACCTGTTATAAAACAAAACTAAATGAATACAACATCCCCGACTTAGAACTAAATTAACCAAAAAGCACTTGATTTCTCAAGTGCTTTTTTTATTTATAAATTTTCAATTTTTATTCTCAAATTTTTGCAGTAATAAATCATTCTCTTTGTGGCAAATTAAAAAAGCAAGCCGAAAAAAGGGAGTGAAAAATATCAGAAGCATACCAAAAATTTTATCCGTTTCTCTTACGATTATAACAATATCTATTTTGGTTTTGTCCCTTATCATTTCCCAAGGTTTGCCTGATGTATTTGAGGTTAAAAGGGGTAATATTTTATCCTTAAATTCACCTATATCCGTTATTCAGCAAAGCTCAAACAGTCCTGTTAAAAAAACGTTAGATAATAACAATTCTAATTTATCTCAGGCGGATATTATGTTGTTTGGAATTATCCCCATAAAATCGGTTATGGTTGAGGCGATTGACCCTATAAACGTATATATCGGTGGTGACGCATTCGGCATTAAGGTTTATACCGACGGAGTAGTTGTTGTGTCTATGTCATCCGTCGAAACTAAAAATGGATATATAAACCCAGCCGAAAAATGCGGAATAAAAGTCGGTGATATTATTATGGCGGTAGATGGCAAAACTGTAACTACAAACAGGGAACTTTCAGAAATTATCACGCAATGCAAAGGCAAAACCCTTAAGTTTTCCATCAAAAGAAACAAAGAGGCGTTTGACGTGAACTTCACCCCTGTTTTATCCAAAAACGACGGTAATTACAAGGCAGGAATTTGGGTAAGAGATTCCACAGCGGGAATCGGCACTATCACCTATATAGACCACGTGAATAATATATACGGCGGTTTAGGTCACGCAGTATGTGACGTCGACACAGGTGAAATAATGCCACTTCTTTCCGGCGAAATACTTGATGCAGAGGTATATGATGTATCCCCCTCTTCAAAAGGTTCCCCCGGAGAGATAAAGGGCAGATTTACAAACACTTCCATTGGGAAGGTGCTTCTAAACTGTGATTGCGGTGTGTACGGAATATATTGCGGGAATATATCTAACGGTAAACAATACGAAATTGCGATGCCCCAAGATATTAAAAAAGGTAGTGCAAAAATAATTTGCGAAGTTAGCGGTAGTAAAGATACGTATGACTGCGTTATTGAAAAGGTTCTTCTAAACAGCTCAAACGGCTTGCGGGACATGGTGATTAGGATAACCGACCCCGACTTGCTTAAACTGTCGGGGGGAATAGTCCAAGGAATGTCCGGCAGTCCAATAATACAGGATAATAAGCTTGTTGGAGCAATAACCCACGTCATAGTTGATGACCCCGCCAAAGGATATGGAACTTTTGCCTATGATATGTATAAAACAGGACAAACTATTATTTCTGATAAAAACCTTAAAATAGCATCTTAAATGAAGCAAACGGCACTGTAATATGAACAATATATTACAATGCCGTTTGTGATTTTTATATTTAGTTTTGTTTTTGTACCGTTTTATATTCATCGTAGAAACGAAACATTGGGCAGGTTTTTTCGTTATTGCCAATGAATCTGCCATAGTCATCTTCATCCATAAC
>JAFVID010000027.1 GCA_017474205.1 Clostridia bacterium
CTCTACCTCTCAATTCTTCAAGTACTGCCAGAACCTTTTCGGGGGTCATGGCTGCGTATACCTGCTCGTTGACCATCATAGTCGGTGCAAGACCGCAAGCGCCGAGGCAGGATACGGTTTCTACTGTAAACATAAGGTCATCGGTGGTCTTTTGACCTTCTTTAAGACCAAGTTCAGAACGGAAACGTTCCAAAATAGGAATAGAATGTCTTACGTGGCAAGCGGTACCGTCGCAAATACGAATAATATACTTACCCTTTGCTTCGAGGGAGAAGTTTTCGTAGAAGGTAGCAACGCTATATGCCTTTGCTTCGCTGATTCCCAATTTTTTAGACATATAGGGGAAGATTTCAGCGGGAAGATAGTGGTAATGCTCCTGAATCTCCTGAAGGATGGAGATAATTGCTTTGGAGTCATTATTGTTGGCGGCAAGGATTTGATCTACCACCGAGAAGTCGAATTCTGTGCTCATTTTTTTACCCCACTTTTTTATTTTTAGGTTGATTATAAATAAGTCGATATACGCGATTCGAACAACGCATACACATACGTATAATAGTATAACACACCAAATACTCTTTTGCAAGGGTATTTGGTGTGAATTTTAATTGCTTTTATTTTGTTTTTTTGTTTACTTTTCCCATTTATCAAGAAGTGCGTTAATTTGGTCGGCAAGTTTAGCAATATCCTTATTGGCTCTGCCGCTGCTTCGTTTAACCACCGACATAAATCTTTCGGCAGTAGAAAGAAGTCGGGCATAGGATGCGGAATGTTTTTTGGTTTCGGTCTTTTTGGCAACTCTTTTACGGTCACCAAACTCTACAAACTCGCCCGATACAAGGTCAAAACTGTCTCCGCTAAAGGGGGCGTAAGCATCGAAGCCCACCTCGTTTTTTACGCGGTCGGCAAAGACCTCACAGGTGGTCTCTTCACCGTGGACAACAAACACCTTTTTGGGTGCCTCTTTGTAGGAAGATATCCACTTAATAAGACCGCTGTCATCGGCGTGACCGCTGACACCGTTTAAGAATTTAATATCCGCCTTAACCTCTACCGTTTCACCGAAAAGTTTAACCGATTTATTGCCCTCAAGAAGCAGTCTGCCAAGGGTGCCTTCTGCCTGATATCCTACAAAAAGGATTGTGCATTCGGGTCGCCAAAGATTGTGTTTAAGATGATGTCTTATACGTCCTGCCTCACACATTCCGCTGGCAGATATGATGATTTTAGGAGCATTATCGAAGTTAATCATTCTGCTTTCATCACTTGTTGTGGTGGTACGAAGTCCCTCAAAAGAAAGGGGATTTATGCCCTTATTTATGAGTTCCATTGTATCCGCATCAAAGCAGTCATAGGTATTGCGGGTAAAGGCAACGGTGGATTCTATAGCCAAGGGACTATCCACATAAACTGCAAAATTATTGTATCCTTTCACCCTTCCCTCTGCCTTGATTTGTCTGAGGAAGTAAAGAAGTTCCTGAGTTCTGCCCACTGCAAAGGAGGGAATAACTACGTTACCGCCTTTGTCGAAGGTTTCTTGAATAAGCTGGGATACGTTTGTTATATAGTCAGGGGTCTCTCCGTGACTTCTGTCGCCATAGGTGGATTCCATTACCACGTAGTCTGCCGATTCAAGATAGGTGGGGTCTTTAAGGATAGGTTGGTTAAGGTTACCAATATCCCCCGAAAAGACTATCTTTTTGGTAACGTCGCCTTCGGTTGCCCACACCTCAATAGAGGCGGAGCCGAGAAGATGTCCTGCATCGTTAAAGCGGACTTTAAGTTCGGGCATTATTTCAATTTCTTCATTATATTTGCAGGGAACGAAAAGTTTAATTGCCCCTATGGCATCATCCATTGTATAAAGGGGTACGTAAGGTTCTTTACCCGAACGGGCCGCCTTACGGTTACGCCAGGTTGCTTCAAACTCCTGAATATGTGCCGAATCTCTGAGCATAAGGTCGCACAAATCCGAAGTAGCATAGGTGGAGTAGATATTCCCCCTGAAACCTTTGCTGTATAAAAGGGGTAATAATCCCGAGTGGTCGATGTGAGCGTGGGTTAAAAGAACACAGTCAATGGCTGAGGGCATTTCGGGAAGTTCGGCATTTACAAAGGTGTCTCCCCCCTGCTCCATACCGCAGTCAATAAGGATATTTTTATCTCCTATTTCCAAAAGGGTACAACTTCCCGTTACTTCGTGGGCAGCACCGATAAAGGTAAGTTTCATATATCTCTCCTCCTGGGTAAAAAAATAAATTTCAGTTAATCTATGCGTCCTGTTAAAGCACCCATTGTTTCTAAATCGCCAAAGCCGATTTGTCGCAGGGCTTCATACACGCCGATGGCTACGGTGTTGGATAAATTTAAACTCCTTGCACCCTCTCGCATAGGCATTCTGACGCACATATCATAGTGTTTTTTAAGAAGACTTTCAGGCAATCCTGCTGTTTCTTTGCCAAAAAACAGATAATCTCCATCTTTATATTCCACCTCACAGTAGGTCTTTTGTGCCTTGGTGGAAAAGAAAAAATATCTGCCATTATTTTTCTCAAAAAAGTCATCTAAATTCTTGTAATAAGTAATATCAAGAAGATGCCAATAATCGAGCCCTGCCCGTTTTAATTTAGCATCATCTATCTTAAATCCCATTGGTTCAACAATGTGAAGTCGGGTTGCAGTTGCACCACAGGTACGGGCAATATTACCCGTATTTTGTGGGATTTGAGGTTCTACAAGTACAATGTTGAGTGCCATTCTTTTATACCTTCTTTAGGATTATTCCATATAGTCGAATTCCATATCGTAGATAGATACGGTATCTCCATCCTCAACGCCCTGTCTTTTAAGTTCCGCAATAATACCGCTCTTGTGGAGGGTGCGTTCAAAATATTGCAAGGATTCATAGTCATCGGGATTGATGGTTGCCATTATCTTTTTAAGCCAGGGTGCCTCTACGTGATATACTCCGTTCTCTAAGGTTACGGTGAAATCGGGTACTCTTTCGGCATAGTCGGGAATCTCAACGGGATCGGGTTCAAACTTCATAACGGGGGGAAGTTTGCTCAGTTCCGATGCCACAAAGTTGATTAAATCCTTTGTTCCCACCGTTGCGGGGGCACATATTGCAAAGAAGGGAATACCCTTATCTTCGATATATTTTCTAAAGCGTTCAAGTTGTTCTTCATCGGCAATATCACTCTTATTTGCCGCTACAATTTGGGGACGGGTGCTTAAATCTTCGCTGAACACCTTAAGTTCTTTATTGATGGTTTCAAAGTCTTCGATAGGATCTCTGCCCTCACTGCCCGACACATCTACAACGTGAACTAAAAGTCGGCATCTTTCTACGTGGCGAAGAAACTCGTGTCCTAAACCGACACCCTCTCCTGCCCCCTCAATAAGGCCGGGGATATCTGCCATTACAAAGGAGGATTCCTCACCCATTCGCACCACACCGAGGTTTGGGATAAGGGTGGTGAAATGATAGTTTGCAATCTTGGGCTTTGCGTGGCTTACCACCGATATAAGGGTGGATTTACCCACGTTGGGGAATCCAATAAGTCCCACGTCGGCAAGGAGTTTAAGTTCAAGTTGAAGTGTAAACTCTTCACCGGGGATACCGCTTTTAGCAAATCGGGGTGCCTGACGGGATGAGTTGGCAAAGTGGCTGTTTCCCCAACCGCCCCGACCGCCCTTTGCGGCTACGAAGGGGGTATCGTCAGAGATATCTGCCATAAGCCGACCCGTTTCGGCATCGCGAATAAGGGTACCTACAGGTACCTCGATTATAAGGTCTTGACCCGTTTTACCGTAACACTTTGCACCGCCGCCGTTTTGTCCGTTTTCGGCAACGTATTTTCTTTTATATTTGAAGTCTGCAAGGGTGGAAAGATTAGAGTTGCACTTGAATATTACATCTCCGCCTTTACCGCCGTCACCACCGTCGGGACCGCCTGCGGGAACGTATTTTTCGCGGCGGAAGGATACCGCTCCGTTACCGCCATCCCCTGCTTTTATAAATATTTCTGCCTTATCTGTAAACATGGTATTCTTTATCCTTATCTGTTATTCCAATATTTTCTGTCGAGGGAACGGTACTGTATCGCCTCGGCAATATGTTTTACCTCTATTATTTCGCTTTCATCCATATCGGCTATGGTTCGTGCCACCTTTAACACTCTGTCATAGGCACGGGCAGAAAGTCCCAACTTATCGAAGGAGTTTTTCATAAGATTTTCTGCCGCCTCGGACATCACACAAACCTCTCGGAGCTTTGCCGAGGTAAGGTTTGCATTGGATGATATATTTGTGCCTTCGTATCGTCTGTTTTGCACCTCTCGTGCCTTGTTCACCCTCTTTTTGATTTCGGCGGAGGGTTCGGCATCATCCTTTGAACTTAAGGATTCATAATCTACGGGAGGCACCTCCACGTGGATATCTATTCTGTCAAGTAAAGGTCCGCTTACCTTATTGAGATACCTTGCCGCAGCACCCTGAGGGCAGGTACAGGGCTTGGTGGGATGACCTAAATATCCGCAGGGACAAGGATTCATCGCCACAATAAGCATTACGTCGCAAGGGTACGAAAGACGTCCTGCCACACGGGATATAGATACCTCTCCATCCTCAAGGGGTTGTCTTAAAACCTCCATAGAATTTCGTGCAAATTCGGGAAGTTCATCAAGAAAAAGAACCCCGTTATGTGCCAAACTTATTTCTCCCGGCTTCGGCACGGTACCGCCACCCGCCAAGGCCGCAGGAGATACGGTATGATGGGGGGAGCGGAAGGGTCTTTGTTCAATTAAGGGTTTACCTGAGGGCAAGACTCCCGCTATTGAATGTATTTTGGTGGTTTCTATCTTTTCATCAAAGGTCATATCGGGGAGGATTGAGGGTATTCTTTTGGCCAGCATACTTTTACCCGAACCGGGAGGGCCGATAAGAATAACGTTATGACCGCCTGCAGCGGCAACCTCCAAGGCCCTTTTTACCGCATACTGTCCCCTGACCTGAGCAAAGTCGGGATAGTTTGTATCATCCCCGTCTTTATAATAATCATCCGCCTTCGCGGGTTTTATTTTTATTTCGCCTTTAAGATGGGCAATAACCTCTCCCACATCGGCTGCGGGATACACGTTTATCCCCTCAACTACCGATGCCTCGGCAGCATTGTCAAAGGGAACAAAAACGCTGTGAAATCCGCATTGTCTTGCCTTTATTACCATTGGCAAGACCCCCGATGCTTTGCATATCTTACCCGAAAGGGAAAGTTCTCCCATAAACATACATCCCTCGGTATTGACGTTAAGTTGTTCCGAGGATATGAGCAAAGAAAGAAAGATAGGCAGGTCATATAAAGGACCTTCTTTTTTTGTATCGGCAGGGGCGAGATTTACGGTAATACGACTGTCGGGGAAGGTATATCCCTTATTCTTCATAGAGGAACGAACCCTCTCCCTTGACTCCTTAACGGCGGTGTCGGGAAGACCTACCATATCAAAACGGGAAAGGCCACGGGAAACGTCGGTTTCAACGTCAACCACAAAAGCATCTATACCAAAAAGTCCCGCACTATTAAGTTTTGCATACATAAAACTCACCTCAATTTTTTTGACGTATAATTATAAATTTTATACCCCACCGAGCAGGATATATACCATAGATGAAGATAGGCAAAACACCCCAACACACAAAGGAATTGCCCATTTCATTATCTTTGAAAACTTATCTTTATTATTTAGAATTTCGGTATATAAATTTCCCGTAAATGTTGCACCCACAAGAAGCAGGGGTACACAATATCTAAAGTTTTGGGTGCAAGTGAAGGGATAATCGAAACAGAATTTAACGTAGTTTATAAGGATAACCAATCCCACCAATAAAAACATTACGGTAAGGGTTAAATCCACAATATATTTCTTCTTTACAAAACTATGAACAATACTTAAAATCGCAAATGCTGTAAGAATTATGCAACTAATAAAAAGCAAATAGCAAAAGATATTTCCAACACTTGTAACGGTGTTACCATAGGCAACGTTAAAGAGGGTAAACTCGCCAAAAAGGGCGGTTTTAATAAGTCCTAAAAAGATACTGTATTCGTTATAATTAAAGCCATTGGTATCCCATATTACGAAGATATTTTTTAACGATTCAATAGGCATACCAAAAAGACGTTCAAGGGTGGAATATTCCCCTAAAAACTGACTTGAATTTTCCGCAAGGGATGGCACATAGGTAAGTGGCACATTAAAAAGAGTAGCGGTGCGAATTTGCCACCAAAGTCCTAAAGGAACACAAATTAGGGCAAAGATTCCAAACTGGGGAAGCATAGATATAATACCTTTATCAATATCCACGCCATGTTTTTTAATATTCTTAATAAGTCCCACAAGGAAAACAACAGCAACCGCAGGGGCAATAAGCCCACCCGACAGTTTTGACATCATTGAACCGCCAATGCAAAGTGCCACAACGATAATGTTTTTTATAGTGGGATTTTTATACCACACCATAGTTGCATAAACACCGCCAAAGGCAAGGGCAACCGATAACATATCGTTATTTACGCTACCCGACATAATTATAAGGGTCGGATGAAAACATATCACCGATAGTGGAAGTATAAGTGCCATTCCTTTAAGTTTAATAAACTGTAGAATTTTTGCACTTATTATCATACAGGCGGATGAGTAGAAAAGGCTGAGAAGTTGGATACTTTCCACCGCGCCGTTATAACTCATACCAAGTGTGGTCATCACCCTCATCCACATAGCCGAAATGAAGTGATGAAGGGGCGGATGATAGTACTGATTTAATCCCTCGGGTTTTACTTTAGGCAGTGATAAATTATTGTAAAACCATTCAATATAGGATGAATGGCGGAAATTATCGGTATCGCTGTTAAAATAGAATACGTCGTGTTGACGGTCTTGGGTTGAAATCCCTGCCACACCTACGTCGGTATAGAAAATATACGCAAGGCGGAGAATAAAGCCCGTTGCAATAAGTAAAAATATCATTTTTTCGGTGGTTAGGGTTTTGGTTTTGTACATATAAAGCCCCGATGCAAGGATAAGGGTTAATCCCATAACCCCTACCATCATTCCAACTTGGTTTGATGAAATGGCAATTAAAAGAAGTAAACTTGTGCCGATTGCCCCTATTACCGAGGTAATAATAATCTCCTTTGAAAGAAGATTATCCTTAAAAAGAACAACCACTCCGTAAAGGGTTATTCCCACAAGGGCAAGAATTAAAAACACCACAGGGACAAAATTCGTTCCCTGATTATGTGCATCACAAAGGGCGTGGAAAAAGGTGGCATATAAAAAAGCAACCACAAGCAATCCGAAGGAATATTTTGGCAAATAGTTTACCTTTGCCTCGATTACATCGGTTTGAGGTTTAACGATATTTTGTTTTGTGGATTTCGCCTTTCCCAAGATTTTCATTCCCCTCTTTTAGCTACTTTTCTTCCTTTTTCTCGTGATATTCCTTTTCGGTATTTACATTCCACACCAAATCAACATCATCTATTTTACCCTTAATGCAGTCAACGGCACGCATGGCGGTTACCATAGAATGATCCATATTATTGTATCTGTGTTGACCGTTTCGACCTACACAATAAAGGTTATTAATGGATTTAAGATAATCCACCACAACACCTATTTCATCATAGGTATCAAAATAGGCAGGATATGCCTTTTTAACCTTTTCTCTATGGGCGTCAAGGACGTCTTCCGCCTTTACAATGCCCATTTTCTCAAGTTCCGAGATGGCAAATTTAATGTAGGATTCATCATCCATATTCCAATATTCATCGCCCTCGTTGCAAAAGTATTCAAGACCTATCCAAACGGTATTTTGAGGGTCTTCTACCATATAGGGCGACCAGTTGTTGAATATTTGAATTCTACCGAGTTTAACGTCGGGTTCTTGAACGTATATCCAACAGTCGGGAACAATATTTCCTAAAGTTTTTATGTTGGTTTTATTTTCAAGATTCAAGCGTTTAACAAGTAGTCCTACTGTGATAAAATCTCTGTAAGGGAGTCCACTTGCAACATTCAAAACCTCTTCCGATGGTTTTTCACCGCTAATGCCCTCAACAAGGTCTTTTACGGGCATTGAAGAGATGAAAATATCGCCCTCTAAACCCTTTTCACCAAGGGGAGTATCACACACAACTTTTTTAACCTTGTTGTCTTCACAAACCACCCCTTTAACCTGACAGTTTTTAACGATTTTGCCACCCATATTTTCGATTTCAGAGGCAACCGTTTCCCAAAGTTGACCGGGGCCGTATTTTGGATACCAATACTGTTCAATAAGGGATGTTTCAACCTTTTTGTTATCCTTTTTACCACCGAAAAGTTTATGAAACATATCCTTAATGAGAGCAAAAATCGAAAGGCCTTTAACCCTTTGAGCACCCCAGGATGCATCTATTTCTGAAGGGTGTCTGCCCCAAAGTTTTTCGGTATATCCTTCAAAAAACATACCGTAAAGCCCCTTGCCGAAACGGTTGATATAAAAGTTTTCAAGAGATGTTTCTTCCCGCTTGAAAACCATAGATTTAAGATAAGAAAGTCCCGCTTTAACGGTTCTTGCAAAGCCCATATTCTTGAAGGTTTCGGGCTTCATAGAAATAGGATAATCGAAGAATTTTTTGAGATAATATATTCTCGACACCCTGCCTCTAACAAGCATTACCCTATCTTCACTTTCGGGGTTAGGTCCACCGTTTACAAGGGGCTTTTCTCTACCAAGAACATCGTCATCGAAGGAGTTTTTGCCCTGCAAAGGCATAAGGGTACTCCACCATTTCATTACCTCGTCATCTTTTGAGAAAAAGCGGTGGCCGCCAATATCCATTCGATTGTTTCCATGTTTAACCGTTTTGGAAATACCGCCTATGGCACTGGTTTCTTCCAAAACGATAACCTCATATTTCTCCTTGCCGTTATCTTTAAGGAGTTCATAAGCGGTGGTAAGTCCCGCAGGACCTGCGCCGATAATTATAACCTTTTTCATTTACTCTTTTTCACCTGAATTTCTGTAAAGAATAAGTTTTCTACCTGCAAAATTCCAAATCATAGTAACGAGGGTGGCTATCACCTTTTTTGCAATAAAAAGAATATCGTTTGCTTTTACAATGATTTTCCCTAAAATCTCCATAACACCTGTGTTTATGAAAAGACCGATTATGCCGATAATTGCAAATATAATAAACTCTTTAACCCTGTTTATATCCTTTCTTTTGAACACCCAAGAAATGCTTAATAAATAGTTTGTAACAAGTCCTGCGATGAACCCAAAAGCACTTGATACCGCATCGAGTGAGAGGGTAAAAAGTCCTAAATTCAATATAAAATCAAAGGGTAAAATATTTCTGAAAATTACACCCACCGCCATATCCACAATGGTGGCGGCACCCCCTACGAAACAAAAACGAAAGAACTGAATAAATCCATCGTTTGTATCATCCACAAAAAGTTCTTTTAACTTAAAGTGGAATAAAAGATAGAGAAAATTTTTCATTAAATTTCTCCTACTCGGCAATTTGACCTACATTGTCTAAAATATAGGTGGGGCGATATGGGAAATTCTCAAGGGTTTCTTTGGATGTAACACCGGTCATAACAAGGACGGTATCGATGGTGGACTGAATACCCGAAATAATGTCAGTATCCATTCTGTCGCCGATGATAACCGCGTCTTCAGAATGACAACCAAGAAGTTTTTTACCTGTGCGCATCATAAGGGGATTAGGTTTTCCAAGGAAATAGGCCTCCTTGCCTGTGGCAAGTTCAATGGGAGCAATTAAAGCACGACAGGCGGGAAGAATTGCTCCACCCTCCCCCGGGCCTGTAAGGTCATAGTTGGTACCGATTAAACGAGCACCTTGAGATACAAGTTTTATTGCCTTAGTAATATTTTGCAAATTATAGTTTTGTGTTTCGCCCACAACAACATAGTCGGGGTCAACATCATTCATACTGAGTCCCGCTTGATAAAGAGCATTATGAAGTCCTGCCTCGCCGATGCAATACACCGAACCGCCGGGACATTGACTGCGGATAAACTCTGCGGTAGCAAGAGCAGACGTGTAGAAATTTTTCTCATCAACATCAAGGCCCATTCTACCGAGTTTTTGCTTAAGTTCCAAGGGAGAACGTTCACTGCTGTTGGTTAAAAAGAGGAAGTTTTTATTCTCTTTATTAAGCCATTCAACAAACTTTTTTGCCCCTGGGATAAGTTCGTTTCCGTGATATATAACACCGTCCATATCACATATAAAACCTTTTTTATTCCTAATTGCTTCTAACATATTTATTCGATTTCCCTTCGTATAGATATTCCTCTACAAATAAATATGATACTACAAATTTATCCCTTTTGCAACGACAATTTAATGATTATTTATTATTTTTTATATATAATGTAAATATCTAATTTTTAAGTGCAAAATATCTTGATTTTTTGAAAGGTTTGTGGTAATATATTTTTTACTCACTGTTGAGAAATTTTTGTGGAGGTGCTTAAAATGAAATTCAAGAAGTTTTCTTCTTCCCTGTTCGGCTTTAGTCGCCGTCAGGTTGCCGATTACATTTTAGAGCAAAATGCACTCCACACCGCCCAAATCGAGGGCATAAAAAAAGAGGCAAATGAAAAAATAGCATCCCTTACCGCAGAGGTTACCGAACTTACCGAAAAGGCAAAAATTTATTCTCACCAAAATTTCGTTTTGGCAAATGAGGTTAGACGTCTTCAGGGTGTAACCGCTGAACTTACCGAGCGTTGCGACCTTTTGCAAGAAAGGGTTACGTCAACCACCGAGGAAAGAGATGCTTTAAGGGTAGAATGTGCATCCCTTGGCGAAAGAAACGATTTGCTTTCTATGGAATGCACCACCTTAGACCAAGCCAAATTTGCTCTTTCTCAAAAACTTGAAGTGGTTGAAAGCCATTTGAGTTTTTATCAAAATGAACTTCTCAAAGCGAAATCCGACCTTAAGTTGGTGGCTTTGGAATATCGCAATCTTCAAAATATTCTCAAAAACAAAGAATCCGAAAACAGTATTCAACGAGACGTACTCCTTAAATGCCTTTCCGACGTTAATGCCGAAAAGAGCGTTTTGAAGGAACAACTCTACGGCGGAAATGAAAAATCCGAAACCGAGGCAAGGGCAGAAAACGTTCGCAAAGAAATTGCTGAAGCCCTTTCTGAAATCGCAAAAAGCATCAGGGAAGATTCCTCCGATTACGGCTCAAATTATGTAAATATCGGTTAATCCATAGGGAACACCATATATTCCGGCGTGCGTATCCATTGGCCCTGGGCGACTGGGCGACATGAACCATGTCAGGCGGGGAACCGAGCAGCATTAAGTGTTCGTTCCGGTGCGACGCAGTAAGTCTGTGGGTAC
>JAFVID010000028.1 GCA_017474205.1 Clostridia bacterium
GCGGAGATGCAATAGACAATACCGCATATTATAACGATTCAGACAATTGGGAAGATGGAGTTTTATATATCGGCAACTATTTAGTTAAGTCTGACGGATATACTCCCGCCACATACTCTATCCGAGAAGGTACCGTATCGATTTTAGATTCCGCATTTGCCTGGTGTGAAGATATTACCAGCATCACAATTCCAAGCAGTGTTAAAAGTATTGGATATGATGCGTTTTACAATTGTATTGGTCTCACAAGCATCACCATTCCAAATAGTGTTACAAGTATAGATTATAGTGCATTTCAGGATTGCACAAACCTTAAAACCATAAACATTCACAACAATATCACATATATCGGCTTATACGCATTTGACGGCACCGCATATTATAACAACTCCGGTAATTGGACAAATGGTGTTTTATATCTTGGCACATATTTATTAAAGGCCAACGAAAATGTTCCTGCCACCTATACCATTCGTGAAGGTACTACCTTGATTGCAGATAGTGCCTTCGCATACAACGAAACAATTACCGCCGTTACCATTCCCGATAGTGTTAAATATATCGGGTTGAATGCATTCGAGAGTTGTCCGAAACTCACCACCGCCACCATAGGAAATGGTGTTAAGATTATTGGGGACTATACCTTTTATGATTGTGCCTCCCTTTCAAATGTAACCTTAGGAAACAGTGTTGAAGCCATCGAACAATGTGCCTTCTCTGATTGTATAGGTCTTAAAAATATCACCCTTCCGGGCAGCGTCAAAACCATAGGTTATAGTGCATTTTATTATTGCACCGAGCTTGCAAGCATCAATCTTACAAACCGTGTTACAAGTATTGGATACGAGGCATTTGAAGGTTGCGAAAAACTGACCGATGTTTATTTTGAAGGTAAAGAAGATGAGTGGACAAACATTGATGTGGCTGAATATAATGATGCTCTTCTGAATGCTAATATCCATTATATTTACACTCCCGATGAACCTACCGTCGTTTTTGGTGATGTTAATAGCGACGGTGCAATATCCGCATCGGATGCACTTTTAATCCTTCAATGCTCGGTTGATAAAATCGTGTTCACCGCCGAACAAATTAAAGCAGGTAATGTTGATAGCGACGATGCTATCACCGCATCTGACGCATTGTTGGTGCTTCAGTATTCGGTTGATAAAATCGACAAATTCCCCGTTAACGGATAATATAAATAACAGGTAAAAGAAAGCACTTTTGCAGTCCTTTTCGTTCCATAACCGAACATCATTTAGTAAGTAAAAGCATTTTATACTTTTTCAAATCTGTCGGCTTTGCCGACACCTTAATTTTCAACTTTCAACTTTCCATTTTCAACTAAAAAAGCAGGTCATACGACCTGCTTTTTTGTTTACATATCTGCAAAAATTGCTTCTTTATTTTTAATAAGATAATTCACACCCGAGATTACGGTAAGGATTGCCGAAGCCCATAAAAGAACGTTGTAAATTATCACCATAGGAACCGATATAATGCCGATGGTTTGATAGAGCCAAGAAAGGTTTACCATTCCCGCTATCATATAAAGTACTTCTCTTATACCCTCAAAGGTAAGGGTGGTGATAATAGCCACCATCTGCACAACCGTCTTTATCTTGCCCCATTTATCGGCGGCAATAACAGTACCCTTGGCGGCAACTATCATTCTGACCGAACTTACCGCAAACTCACGAATAAGGATAATAAGGGTTATCCATTCAATTCCAAAACCGATATCAAGGGCGATAAATCCTAAAAATGCGGCGGTGGTTAAAACCTTGTCGGCAATAGGATCGAGAAACTTTCCAAAGTCGGTTATAAGATTACGCTCACGGGCGATTTTGCCGTCATACATATCGGTAAGTGATGCCGCAATAAAAACGATAAGCGCAAGAAAAAAATTAAGCGGGATAAACTTAAAGCACAAAAGCGCCATAAATATGGGTGTTAATATCATTCTGATTACGGTTAATTTGTTGGGGAGATTCATTCCTAATCACATTCCTTTCCAAGTAAATCTAAATCAAGGGTATCGGTGATTTCCACCTTAACAAATTCGCCTACCTGTTTCTTACCTTTGGCGGTGAAAAACACCTTGCAATCCACGTCGGGGGCATCCATATAGCATCTGCCGTAGAAATGTTTTATGTAGGTATCGTAACCCTCCACCAAGACGTCCAACCTTTTGCCACTCATTTCTTCGGCAATACTTTCGGCAATAAGGGTTTGTTGGGACATTAAAATCTCTTGGCGGTTTATACAAATTTCTTCATCCAATTGTTCCATTTCGGCGGCAGGGGTATCCTCTTCGGGTGAATATGCAAAACATCCAAGACGTTCAAAGCGGATATCCTTCACAAACTCGCATAGTTCCTCAAATTCCTTTTCTCCCTCGGTGGGGAAGCCCACCATAACGGTTGAACGAAGAACAATATCGGGGATTTCTTTGCGTATCTTTTTTATAAGTGTGGTAAGTTCCTCTTTATTGCCGGGACGGTTCATACTTTTAAGCACGTCCCCATTACAATGCTGGATAGGCATATCCAGATACTTCACAATTTTTTCGTTATCACGAATAACCTCAATCAGTTTGTCGGTTATGCGGTTGGGATAAGCATAAAGTATTCTAATCCACTTAATATTTTCAATTTCGCACAGTTTTTGTAAAAGTTCGGGGAGCATTAAAGCGCCATAAATATCTTCACCGTAACGGGTGGTATCCTGAGCCACCACCACAAGTTCTTTTACACCTCTATTTGCAAGAACCTTTGCTTCGGCAACGATTTCTTCCATAGGCCGGCTTCGCATTTCGCCACGAATACCGGGGATAGCACAGTAGGTGCAACGATTGTTGCATCCTTCGGATATTTTGAGGTATGCAAAATAGGGCTCGTTGCAAAGGACACGGTCCCCATCTAATGGCATATCGCAAACGGGGGCTTCGAAAACCTTTTGCTCATCCGCTAAAACCTTTTGGATTACATCTACAATATCCCCATTTTTTCCAAGGCACACAATCCCGTCGCATTCGGGGATATTTTCGGCTAAATCGTTAGAATATCTTTGGGCTAAACATCCCGTTACTATGATTTTTTTAAGATTTCCCTCATCTTTAAGGGATGCTAAATCTAAAATGGTATCGATAGATTCTTGCTTTGCCGATTCGATAAATCCACAGGTGTTGACAATGATAACCTCGGCTTCGTTTTCATCCGCCACAAGTTCGTATCCTGCATTTTCAAGGGTGGCAAGCATAATTTCGGCATCCACCTGATTTTTGGGGCAACCTAAGGACGCCATACCAATTTTTATCGCCATAATCTTCCTCTAATCTTCTGTAAGCTTAAGTGCGTTTTTAATATCGCTGTAACTGTATCCCTGACGCATTAGGGCATTGATAATTTTAGCAACTTCCTTTTTATCATCAGAAACAGGATAGTATTTTCGTTTTATTATCTCACGGATTTTTTCTTCGTTATCGATATCAAACTCCGCTAAAACCTTGTCAATAATATCCCTTTCAACACCCCTGCGATAAAGTTCACTTTCCACCCGTTTTTTGCCGTAGTTTTTGAAGTTAATCATTTCCCCTGCAAATCTTCGGGCAAAATTTTCATCGTCAATAAGGCCTAAATCCTGCACCCTTTCGAGGGCATAATCCACCGCTTCGGGGGGATAATTTTCCAAAAGTTTTCGCTTTATCTCAACAAAGGTTCTATCCCTATAATCGAGAAGATAAAGCGCCTTTTCATAGGCACGGTTACAGTTTGAAAGATGATTTATCTCTAAAAAGTCATCGAAGGGGATATGAGTCCCCTCCTTTATTCCCTCATTTTGCAGTGTGGCGGTGTCGATTTTATACTGCTGACCATCCGCCTCCACAAGGGAAAGACCTTTTCGTATTTGCTTAATACTTGTTATAAGCATTTTTAGTCAACCGAAATATCAATATCCACAGTAGGTGCGGACTTTTCTTCGGGTGCGGGAAGTATAGTTTCATCCCTTTTAACAATGGGGGCGGTGGAATTCATAAGAGGACTCTTACGAATTTTCTCTTCAATTTCGTTGCAAATATCGGGATTTTCGGCAAGGAAGGTTTTAACGTTTTCTCTACCTTGACCGATTCTATCCTCGTTGTAAGAGAACCAAGCACCACTCTTTTGAATAACGTCGGCCTTAACACCAAGGTCGAGAATATCACTCTCACGGGAGATGCCCTTACCGTACATAATATCGAATTCTGCTTCACGGAAGGGAGGTGCAACCTTATTTTTTACAACCTTTGCACGGGTACGGGATCCCACCATTTCACCTGCGACCTTTAAGGTTTCGGTACGGCGGATATCTATCCTAACCGATGCATAATATTTAAGTGCCTTACCGCCTGTGGTGGTTTCGGGATTACCATAAAATACACCGATTTTTTCACGAAGTTGGTTAATGAAGATAACAACGCAGTTAGAACGGGAAATTACACCTGCAAGTTTACGGAGTGCTTGGGACATAAGACGAGCTTGAAGACCTACGTGGCTGTCCCCCATACTACCTTCGATTTCGGCACGGGGTACAAGCGCTGCTACCGAGTCGATAACAACAACGTCAATAGCACCTGAACGAACAAGTGCTTCGGCTATTTCAAGGGCATCTTCACCGTTATCGGGTTGAGATACTAAAAGTGAATCGATATTTATGCCGAGGGCCTGTGCATATACGGGGTCGAGGGCGTGTTCAACGTCAATGAATGCTGCCTCGCCACCTGCCTTTTGGGCTTCGGCTACAACGTGAAGGGCTATGGTGGTTTTACCTGAAGATTCAGGTCCGTAAATTTCTACGATTCTTCCCTTGGGAACACCGCCAATACCGAGGGCAAGGTCAAGGGATAAAGAACCGGTGGGAATTGCTTCAACATTCATTCCATAGTTTTGCCCTAATTTCATAACGGCACCTTTACCGAAATCCTTTTCAATTTGCAAAAGGGCGGTTTCAAGTGCCTTTTGTCTATCATCAGGTCCGTTTGCTTTTTTTGATACAACGTTTGCGCTCTTTTTCTCTGCCATAGTAATTCATCCTTTCATTCTTCACTAACAAATTTATTTAGTACCGACCACAACGCGATATATTCCGTTGAGGTCTTTTTTTGAATGCACATTTGATAATTTTTTGCGGAAAATGTCTTCCACGTCACTTTCTTGACCAATGCCGATTTCCACCATCATCTTGCCACCCACTGCAAGGCAATCTGCCCACTTTTCACCCAGTGCACGGTAAAAGATAAGTCCGTCATCTCCACCGTCGAGGGCTAAAAGGGGTTCGTTTTTGACCTCTATCGATAAATCCTTAATATCCTTCGTGGGGATATAGGGGGGATTTGATAGAATAAGGTCAAACTGCGAAAAATCAGCATAAATCTCTAACACGTCACCCTTAATTACGCTTATGTTTTTTATGTCATTCAGGGCGATATTTTCTAAAGTGTAGGAAAGCGGAATATCGTTTAATTCAACGGCAACAACATCCGCAAAGGGACAATTTTTTGCCACCGATATTGCAATACATCCACTACCTGAACAAAGGTCTAAAACCTTTAGTTTTTTTGTGGGATTTTCTTTGTGGAGTTTGTTAAGATATTCTAACCCTTCATCCACTAAAGTTTCGGTGTCGGCTCGGGGTACAAGCACTCCCCTGCCCACCTTGAAGGCAAGTCCGTAAAATTCCCACTGACCTAAAATATATTGCAATGGTTCACCGCTTTTTCGTGTTTTTACCCCATTTCTAAAAGATGATATATCTTTTTCATCGGGGAAAATATCCTTACCCATTGACAAAAGTTTCGTGCGGGAAACGTTGAAAAACTTTTCTATTAAAATGGCGGTTTCATATTCGGCGGTGTCGGGTGCGGTGGATTTTATCTCCTCAACACCCCACCTGTAAAGTTCAAATAACGAGGTCATTATTTACCCCATTCATCCTTAGATTTATCCTCAGGGATAACTGCAGTCAGCGCCTCAATAGCCACCTCAATCATATCGTCGGTGGGCTCTTTGGTGGTAAGGTGTTGCACCCACACACCGGGGGCGGAGATAATGGCGGTTAACCAGTTGGGATGTTTACCACAATAACGAATAAGTTCATAACCAATACCGCAAATGAGGGGCAACATAAGGAATTTGGCAATTATCCAAAGCCAAGTAATATTGCGAAGCACGGGGAATATCATAAGGGTAAGGGTAGAGACGAGAATATTTATAACCAAGATGAGAATAAGGAAGGAGGTTCCGCATCTGGGGTGAAAACGGGATTGTTTTCTAACGTTTTCTACGGTTAATTCTTCTCCTGCTTCGTAACAAAAGATGGTTTTATGTTCGCCACCGTGATACATATAGGTCTTTTTAATGTCGGGCAAAAGGGCGGTGGCGGCAACGTAAACAAGGAAGATAATTATTTTAAGAACACCCTCAATAAGTCCCTTAAAGTAGTCAAGATTACCACTTTCAAAAAGAGATATATTAACCTTTGATTCCACACCTAAAATATACCAAATACTAAAGGGCCACTCGGCGGTGCAAAGGGTATTTATGAGTTTGAAAACTGCGGTGGGAAGCCACATAAAGAGTATAAGTGCCAACACAACACCCAAAACTCCTGCAATAGCGGTAATAACCCCCATCATTTTTTCACCGAAAAGTTTATAAAGAAAGGACTCTTTCATTTCTTCTTTATCCTCTTCTTCAAAACCGACCTTTTCGGCAGAACGCATAAGGGCTTTGTATCCCACAATGTAGGAATCTATAAGATTAAAAACTCCGCGGATTAAGGGCCAACCTAAAATTTTGCATTTATCTTTAAGATGCTTTTCGGGAATTTCTTCCAAATCGGTACTACCGTCGGGCATACGGGTTACCATAACGGTTTTCTCGGGGCCCTTCATCATAATACCTTCAAGCAACGCTTGACCGCCTATAGCGGTCATACGGCAGGCCTTTTTTTCTTTTGCCATAATATCTCCTTTATTTATCATTAGCCCCCTTGTAAATAAGAGGGCTAATGAGTAAAAATCCTAAATTAAAGTTCGATGCAGAGGTCTTTAACAGTTGCACCTGCTTTGATTTTTGCATCAAATTCGAGAATAAGTTTACCTGCTTCGGAATTTGCATCAATCTTTGCGATTTCAGAAAGAAGTTCAGCGGCAGGTTTTTGAGAGAGTTCATCGTGCTTAAAGTTCATAGCGGCTGCAGCAGCAAGGCAGATATATTTTGGGGTAACACCTTGAGATAAGCACATATTGAGAGCACCGATAATACGGTCATTGGGGTTAAGTTTACGGTTAATATCGTTACCAACACGTTTTACGGTGTCGCCTAATTGACGGTTTGCAAAACGGGTGATAAGGTCTTCAACGTGGTCATCAAGTTCAATATAGGGAACGTTGTGATGTGTAGCAAGTGCAATAGCGGATTGCTTCATTGCACGAAGAACAAGAAGTTCTACGTAAGGATCTTCAATTGCTTCCCAAATGTAGTCAACGCCCATAAGTGCACCAAGATATGCGGTGAATGCGTGACCCATATTGTGGATGAAGAGTTTTCTTTGAATATAGAATTCAAAGGGAGTAAAGGGAACCATATTTTTAACGGGAGGAATTTCACCCTTGAAAGCGGCTTTATCAACAGGGAGAATACCAAAACTTTCAACGCAAACGCGGAGGGGATTATCACCCTTCATTTCGTCGGTTTGAACGGGTACCATTCTACCGATGGATGCTTCAACGAAACCAACCTTTTCATCAAGGAGTTTCTTTTCTTCGTCGTTAAGTTCTGCGGCAATAGAATTTTTAAGGAAGGTATCAGCACCGATAAGGTTTTCACAAATGATTATGTTAAGGGGTGCTTTAGAGGGATCTTCCCATCTTTTTCTAAGACCTTGGGAGATATTTTTAATGATGAATTTAAGAACGTTAACACCAACTGCGGTTGCCATAAGATCTGCTTCGGCAATAGCGGTTGCAACTGCTTCGGGATCTTTACCGTCAACGCAGGATACGTTCTTAACAAGCATTTCTTCGCTACCTTCTTTGTAAAGGGTGCGAACGGGATAACAATGTTGGGTGTTAAGTTGTTCAATAACGGGATCGGCTACGTCAACAAAGGCAGTTTCGTATCCCGAAAGATACAACAACTGACCGATGAAACCTCTACCAATATTACCTGCTCCGTACATTACTGCTTTCATTTTTAATTACTTCCTTTCAGTGTATGAAAAATAACTTAATAATTATAAAACATTAAAACATAATAGTCAATAGTTCGTCGGAGGAAATGTCCGAAAAATAGGTCTGAATATTTTGACTTTTTAAGAATTTTTTTATAGTGTCTACATCGTATTCAACGCCTACAAGATTTTTTTCAAATTCTTCAACATTTTGTGTGCCGAAAAAGTCTCCAAATATCTTGGCGGTTTTGATTTTGTTATCACTAATATCAAAACAAACGGTAACTAATCCCCCCTTGAATTTCGCCTCGTTTTTGAAGGAAAAATCCTTATCGAAACCGTAATTCCAATCCTTTGTGGAATATTTTTCACGGTACAAACGGTCTATTTCCCTCTCATCTTCGGGGGTGATTTCATACATAATATTCTCATCATTTTTGAGGGCAAAATCCAACAATATATCCTTAAACTCGGTAACGGACATATCTCTTTCAATATGCTCCGATATGTTGGTAACGCGACTTTTTACCGATTTTATACCCTTACTTTGTATCTTTAAGGGATTAACCTTAAGCACGTTTGTAAGACGGGTAACGTCGGCAGAAAAAAGCAAGGTGCCGTGGTGAAGCATCCTGCCCTTGTGCATAGTCTGGGCATTGCCCGATATTTTTTTATCTCCTATGCAAATATCGTTTCTGCCACTTAAAGATGCATCTATTCCCAATGATTTTAACGCCTCAATAATGGGTGCGGAAAAGGATGCGTAATCTCCAAACTTGTGGGATGCATTCTCCTCAATAAAGGTATAATTAAGATTACCTAAATCGTGAAAAACCGCACCGCCACCGGTTAAACGACGCACCACGGGGATACCCTCTTTTTCAGCATAGGGGATATCTATCTCGGCGTATGTATTTTGATTGCGACCCACAATAACCGAGGATTCGTTTCTCCAAAGAATGAAGTAACTTTCCCTTTTTTGTTTTAGAAAATATTCCTCCGCCGCCAAATTGATATGTGGGTCGGTGGTTTTTAGTTCAACAACAAACATAAAATTCTCCTAAAATATCATATTTTACTCGGCATAAAGGAGATTTGAAAGTTCACCAATTTGCGAAAGGGATAATTCCTCAATTCTTGCACCTGAGGAAAGCCCCATCTCTTCAAGCGCCTTTGCGGTGGTTTCTTTAGGGATATTCGCCCCCGATAAAAGTGCATTTGTAAGTGTCTTTCTTCGTTGTGCAAAACCCGCCTTTATCACGCTGAAAAAGTGCTTTTCATTTTTAACATCCACAGGGGGATTTTTGTGTGGGATAAGTCGGATAACCTCACTTTCCACCTTGGGTGGCGGAAAAAATGACCCTGGGGATACTCGGAAAAGTCGTTCACATTCGGCATAATATGCCACCGCAGCGGTAACCGCTCCCGACTGTCTACTGCCGACTTTAGCACAAATTCTATCGGCAAACTCCTTTTGCACCATAACCGTAATGGCAGAAAGGGGGATTTTATCCTCTAAAAGTTTCATTATAATCGGGGTGGTTATGTAGTAGGGAAGGTTGGCACAAAGATATACATCTCCCCCGTCAAATTCATCCTCAATTAACTGTTTAAGGTCGATTTTAAGGGCGTCTTCGTGGATGACCTTAACGTTATCGTAATCCTTAAGGGTTTCGCCGAGTACTGGGATAAGCCCCGAGTCAAGTTCAATAGCCACGGTTTTTTTAGATATCTTTGCAAGTTGCTCGGTTAAAACACCCACACCCGGGCCGATTTCAATAACTCCGTCATTTTCGGTAGCACCGCACATATCCGCCATTTGAGGACAAACGCTCGGATTTACAAGAAAGTTTTGACCTCTTGCCTTGGTAAGCACAATACCGTGGCGGAAGAGTATCTCTTTAAGATATTTTGGATCGGTAAGTCGCGACATAATTTCACCTTGCTTTTACATTTCACACATTTTTTATAATAATATCACAAAACGGGTTGCAAAAAAAGTGTTTTTACAATATAATTATAAAATAATTATAATTTTTCTCGGAGGGACGTTTTATGAGTTTGAAAGTTGACCGTATTGACAAAAACAACTACTACCTCGACATCGCAGAAACCGTTTTAGAAAGAGGCACCTGCCTTAGAAGAAATTTTGGTGCCATTATTGTTCGCAATGACCAAATTTTATCCACAGGATACACCGGTGCACCCCGTGGTCGCAAAAACTGTATTGATATGGGTGAATGTCTTCGTAGCAAACTAAACATCCCCCGTGGTGAGCGATACGAACTTTGCCGTTCGGTTCATGCCGAGGCAAATGCCATTATCGCCGCATCCCGTAACGATATGATTGGCGCTACCCTTTATCTTGTAGGTCGTGAAAAGAAATCGGGAGAACTTGTAGAAAACACCGCTCCCTGCGCTATGTGCAAACGCCTCATCATCAATGCAGGTATCGATAAGGTGGTTATCCGCCGTACCGCAACCGATTTTGAGGTTAAACTCGTTCGCGATTGGATTTTTAACGACGATTCCTTAGACGGACAACTTGGATATTGATATTCGAAAGAGTGATTTATTTTGACCGGTAAACTTATTGTAATCGAAGGCCTTGACGGAAGCGGTAAGACCACCCAATCTGACCTTCTTTTTGAAAAATTTAAGAAAGAGGGCAAAAACCCCCGACTTTTATCCTTCCCCTGCTACGACGACCCCTCAAGTGCCTTGATTAAGATGTATCTTAACGGTGAACTTGCCCCCGATGCCAATCAGATAAATGCATACGCCGCATCGGTTTTATATACCGTTGACCGCTATGCATCATATCGCAAGGATTGGATGAATTTTTATCTTGATGGCGGGCTTCTTATCGCCAACCGATACACCACGTCCAACATAGTTCATCAAATGAGCAAACTCGAAAAGGATGAATGGGATAACTATATTGAATGGTTAGAGGATAACGAGTATAACAAAATCGGTATCCCCCGACCCGATATGGTTATTTATCTCGATATGCCCATTGAGGTATCTCAAAAACTTATGACCGGTCGATATGACGGGGATGAAAATAAAAAAGATATTCACGAAAAGGATGTAAATTATCTTAAATCCTGCCGTGAAACCGCCCTTCACGCCGCCGAAAAATGCGGTTGGAAGGTTATATCCTGCGCCAAAGATGGTGAACCCTTATCCATCGAAGAAATCCACAACAAAATCTCTCTTTTATTTGAATAAATTGTAGGTGTAAACTTTATGATATATTTATTTTTAGCCGACGGATTTGAAGAAATAGAAGCCCTTGCAACCTTAGATTTGCTCCGTAGAGTAGGTCTTGACGTTATCACCGTTGCGGTGGGCAAAAAAGAAATTACAGGTGCTCATAATATTAAAATTATTCCCGATATCCCCCTAAAAAAAGTTAAACTCGACGATAATCTTAAAGGAATAATTCTCCCCGGCGGAATGCCCGGCACCCTTAATCTTAATAAGAATGATACGGTGCAAAAAGCAATAGATTTTTGTGCAAACAAGGGCAAAATGATTGCCGCTATTTGTGCTGCACCCATGATACTCGGCAAAAAAGGATTGCTTAACAATCGTTGTGCCACCTGCTTCCCCGGATATGAAAAGGATTTAGAGGGCGCTATAATTGGTGATTCTGTCTGCAAAGATGAAAACTATATCACCGCAAAGGGTGCAGGTGTTTCGGTACAATTTGCCCATAAAATTATTGAATATTTCAAGGGCACTGAGTGTGCCGATAAACTTTTGGAGGATATTCAATGGCTCAAATAACCGACATTCGCGAGTATAAGAAAAATCTTCGTACCCGCTACAAAAATGAACGGTTAAAACTTTCTCCCACCGAAAAACAAAACTTAGATGAGGGCGTATTTAACCGCTTTCTAAAACTTAATCAATATGCCTCTTCCACCACCATACTTGCCTACGTGTCTACCAATATTGAGGTGGATACCCGTAAAATCATCGAAAGAGCATTAGAGGATGGAAAACGTGTAGCGGTGCCCTACTGTGTGCCCGATACCCGTCTTTTGGAATTTTATTTAATCGACTCTTTAGATGACCTAATGCCGGGCGCTTTTGGTGTTTTAGAGCCCACCCCCGACCCCGAAAAGCGTCTTATCGACTGGGAAAAGAGTCTTTGCGTTGTCCCCGGACTTTGCTTTGACTTTAACGGATATCGCCTTGGCTTCGGCAAGGGATATTACGATAGATTTCTTTCTGAATATACAGGCATCAGGGTTGGAATTTGCTATTCATCAGGAGTTAGAGGCCACCTTCACCACGGTCGATATGACCGCACGGTAGACGTGCTTGTAACCGAAAAGAATATTAAATCTATCCACCACCGCAAACCCCGCTTTGCAAAGGATATTAGATAACAACTTAAAAAAGACACAAAAAAGCCGTGATTGTATCACGGCTTTTTCTATTGCATATTTTTGTTATGCATCTAAATTTTCAATCTCTTCAAAACTATAAATATAACTATCGGCGGTTTGTTTTATTTCTTCCCAAAAACTTTCGGAGAATTTATCGTAAACGCCTACGGTTTTATATCCCGCCTTTTTGGCGGTGCGAATTGCTACGTTGTTATCATCAAAAAATGTGATATTGGAAGGGGGTGTGCCAAGAAGTTTTGCCACCTCTTCATATATCTTCACATCCGACTTTGCAAGGGCAAAATCACTGCAACTCCAGAGATTATCAAAAAGGTCGATTACTCCGTTTCGCTTAAGGCAGGGCTCAAGGGTGCAGTGAGGACTTGCGGTGAGAAGATTTATGGATATCCCCTCATCCTTACACTTAAAAAGGTACTCCTTAACGAAAGGTTTTAGAAGAATTTTCTCTTCATAAGATACCTTTGAAAGTCGATTCATTTTATCCATTATTTCTTCAACCGTCATTTTAAGTCCTAAGGATATAAAATGCCTTGCCACCTTTTCATCCCCCATTGGGGTTATGACATTTATGGTGTCTTCGGGATAATCTACCCCGTTACCTGCAAGAAGGGTATCGATATTTTCACACCACTCGGTCATTGAGTCAATCAGAGTACCATCCAAATCAAACAGGTAATATTTTTTGTTTTCCATACTATTCCTTGCCTGTAGAGCCGAATCCGCCTGCGCCTCGGTTAGTTTCATCCAAACTATCGCAAATTTCAATGGGCAAACAATATACGGGCATTACACAAAGTTGGGCAATACGCTCATTTTTTGTAATTGTATATGGTTCTTTGCCGTTGTTTATGAGGGCGGCAATAATTTCTCCCCTATAGTCGCTATCGATAACACCTACCGAATTAGCAAGTCCAATGCCGTGCTTTGTTGATAATCCGCTCCTTGCAAAAAGCAAAGACACGCAGGATTTTGGCACGCTACAGGCAATACCCGTTGGCACCTTTACAATATCACCGGGGTTTATGGTGATATCCTCATCAATGCATGCGCAAAGGTCAATACCTGCCGATCCCTCGGTGGCTCTTTTTGGGATAATTGCATTCTCCCTCATTTTCATTATCTTCAAAGTATCCATAAATTTCCCTTTTCTTTTACTCTTCAAGTTGGATGTCTTTTTCATCCGCATCTTCATCATACTGACTTTTAATTTTGCGACCAAAAATTGCCCTTACAACAATAGCAACAACAAAGGATGCAAAAAATCCAATGGCAAAATATTTAACGTATTTTATCACGTAATATGTACCAAAGGCAGACCATTTAAGGGGATAAAATTTTGCCTTGCCCTTAACCAAATGGGCTTGAATTATATTATCTTCCTCAAGAATAGTTTTATCTGCCCTAATTTTGTAAGAAATATCCCCCGTTTTATCGTCTCTTATAAGGTCTTCAACCTGAGCTACACAAAGTTCTTTGCGTTCCATATTGGTATATGCAACGATATAACTCCCAACAGTGGTTTCGGCAACAATTTCTTCAACACCTTTGGCTTCGTAAAGCACCATATCCCCTCTATTATATTTCGGGGACATTTTTTCGGTGTATTCGGGATAAAAACCATAACCAAAAAATTCTTTTTCGGCATCTTTTCCAACAACAAACATCACTGCGCCCAACAAAATTCCAACAACGCATAAAATAATAACAATTGTAGTTATTACTCTAACAACGGTTGCCCCTTTTTTTCTAACGTAGGGCGTTGTCATCTCGGGGAATTGAATATCCTCTTGTTCAAAGGCGTCCTCTTCCTCTAAAAAGATTTGGGGAGCTTTTAATGTTTGTTCCTCTTCCGTTATTAAATTTTCGTCAAGGGATTCTTCCACCGACTCTTCAATCAAATCTTCAACGATTTCATCAATGCGGATTTTTTCTAAAACCGTTTCGCTACTTTTATTTTCGGTGAATTCATCTCTTCTTTTCATAAATTCCTCTTGAATTTGCTCAAGGGTTTTTACGTTGTTTTCCATAAAGGCAACTCCTTTTTTTATTGGAATTACAAACTAAATCTTGGGGCACTTAAAGTATCGGCAGTATCGCCCTCACTTAAAACATTATCTACAATTTCATCCACCTGAGACCTGCTGTGATATACCTCTTTTTCCTTCGGTGCTTTACCGCTTCCCACCAACTTTTCGTTGGCTCGGGCTAATGATAAAATCGCCTCAATAAGGGAATCTTTATCTTGAAAAACTTCGGGCTTTGCGGATTTTTTATTCACCTCATCCTCTAACCGTTTTTTTAGAGATTCCACCTCTTCTTGTGCCGTGGATATCTCTAAATCGAACCTTTTACTATCCTCTAAAAGTTGAGAATTTTCAAATGTTAATTTGCTTATTACGTTTTCGAGTTCAGCAATTTTTGTTGTTTGAGCGGTTATCAATTCCTCCGCCTTTTTATATTCGATTTCGATCATATCTACATACACGTCAACTTCACGGGGAGAATATCCATCATTCATCTTTGAAAACACTATTTTTGACATACATTTTCCTCTTTTCGAAAAAAGTTTGTACACTTTTATATTATCACACAAAACGACAACATTCAACACCTTTTCACACAAAATGTTGTGTATTTTGGGGCAAAACACCCTCTTCGCCACACAATTATACTATTGCAATAAAACGGGTTTGATGTTATAATGTATTTTGTATAGGTATAGGTGTCGGTATTTTTGCAAAAATTTCGCAAATACTAATAAAAATTAGCGAGGCGATGCAAAATGAACACCCATATATCCTTTACAAAAAAACAATACAACATCCCCGAAATTCAAACTCAAAACGAAGAAAACGGGGAGCAAATCACAAGTGATAATCCCGTATTTCCTGCGGTTACCCCTGCCCTTGGCAAACACGCCATTCATTGTTTAACGGTGGTGGGGCAAATTGAGGGACACTACGTTTTACCATCCCAAAACAAAACCACAAAGTACGAAATGCTTATACCTCAACTTGTGGCGGTGGAGGAATCTCCCGACGTGGAGGGACTTATCATTATTCTCAACACCGTGGGTGGCGACGTGGAGGCAGGACTTGCCATCGCCGAACTTATTGCAGGGATGAAAAAGCCCACCGTATCTTTAGTGCTTGGTGGCGGACATTCCATTGGAGTTCCTTTAGCGGTATCGGCAAAACGATCTTTCATCGTGCCGTCGGCATCTATGACAATACATCCCGTAAGAATGAACGGACTTGTTTTGGGTGTATCTCAAACCCTCGATACCCTTCTCCGTATGCAGGATAGGGTTACCGACTTTGTGGCGGAACATTCAAATATAAGTAAAGACCGATTTAATGAGATAATGACCGCATCGGGTCAACTGGTTTCGGATATAGGCACCATCCTTTGCGGAAAACAGGCGGTTAAGGAAGGCATTATTGATGAACTTGGCGGACTAAAAGATGCAATAAAATGTCTATATGAATTTATTGAAAAATAAATAAAAAAACGACCCCGAAAATCGAGGTCGCTCTACATAAAAATTATTCTTTAGTTAGCAAGTAAAAAGTATGCGATAACTACAATACCTAAGACTATTCGATAATATCCAAAGGCCTTAAAATCGTGCTTCTTGATGTAGGACATAAGGAATTTGATAGCAAGTACCGAAACGATGAAAGAAACCAAGGTTCCTACTATCATAACGCCCCATTCAAGACCGCTCATGGCACTTCCGTTCATTACGAATTTAAGCACCTTTAAGGCACTTCCGCCCACCATAGCAGGAATGGAAAGGAAGAATGAAAATTCGGCGGCAGCGGTTCGAGAAAGTCCTAAAAGAGTAGCACCCAAAATGGTTGAACCACTTCTTGAAGTACCGGGCACAAGTGCCAAACTTTGAGCAACACCGATTAAAAATGCGGTAAGGAATGTAAGTTTGGTAACGTCGGAAAACTTTTCCTTAAAGTGCATACTTTCAATTATAATAAAGAGAATACCATAAACTATCAAAGCACCTGCAACGACGTATGCACGGCTGTTTCCCACAAGCATTTCTTCGATTTTATCGTCAAATGCAATACCCAAAAGTCCACCGGGAATACTTGCAATAGCAATCTTTATCCAAAGGGATATTTTATCCATATATACATAATTGTTACAAAACTTTTGAAGACCATTTAAGGGTTTTCCGTTTTGCTCAAAGAAATAGGGCTTAACGGTGGTAGATTTACAATGGAATGGCCAAATCTTATTCCAAAAAAGCATAACAACCGCAATTATTGCACCAAGTTGAATAACCACAAAGAAAAGTTCTTTGAAGGCATCGGATACATTAAGCTTTAAGAATTCATCCACCAAAATCATATGACCGGTGCTACTAATAGGTAACCATTCGGTAATACCCTCAACTATTCCTAAAAATATAGATTTCAAAATTTCTATCACAATATCATCTCCAAAAGATAAATCACAATAAATAATATACATTACAAACTAAAAAAATTCAAGAAGTAAATTATATTCTTTCATCAATACATACGGAGGATTAAAATATGGCTAAGAAAAAGCAAACGAAAAAATCTCAAAAACAAAGCAAACAAAAGACAAAAAGAGAGGTAAATATTGAGGTATATGCCGTTATACTCTTTTTTGTATCCCTCTTTATTTTGCTGGTTTCGATTATTCCGGGCGGAAACTTCTGGAACAGTATGCACAAATTCTTTTTAGGGATCGGTGGATACCCCATCTATCTATGGACAATATTCGGATGCGTGGTTGGAGGACTAATATCCTTCGGCAAGGCAGGGGGCAAAAACACTGCCCGACTTATTGAAGGCGGTGTGGCAATATACTTCCTTCAAATTCTCACCGAAACCATTAAATATACCGATACCTTAACCTTTGGAAAATACATAACTACCGCATACACTAACGGTATAACCGGAGGTGGATTTTTCGGTGCAATTTTAGGATATCCCCTTGCCGCTTGGCTTGGAAAGGCAGGGGCAATTATCACCCTTTCTCTTTTGCTTTCTGCCCTTTTGATTATCGCTACGGGAATTCCCCTTTATAAAGTGCTTAAAACCACATCAAAACCCGCCGTTAAGGTTGCGGAAAAATCCAAAGAAATTATTGAGGAAAGAAAACGTCTTATTGAGGAAGCCCGTTTGGGCTCGGGTAGTGTGGATATCCCCCTCGACGGTGATGAAACACCCAAATCAAGAAAGAAGAACAAAGAAGAAACCATTGACGATAAACGCAAACGCCTTATAAATACATATAACGGTGAAAATCCCGATGATGATAATAATCCCGATGCCGACATCGAAGTAAGCGAAGAAGAACAACGAAGCAAGGATATTGACGAAATTATTAAATCCCTTAACGGCGAAAATGATGAAGTCGTAGAGGAAGAGGATATTGTTGAGGATGAACCTATAGAAGAACCCAAAAAGAAGACCTCAAAACCCTTGCCCGATATGGTAGAGGTGGTCAATGACCAACCCGAAGAATACCGATATCCCCCCGTTACCCTTCTTAACAAAAACAAGAGCGGTTCCGACGTTGATATTAACGAAGAACTCCGTCAGAATGCCGCCCATCTTGTAGATACCCTTAAGAGTTTCGGTGTTGAAACAAGGGTTATAAATATCAGTCGCGGCCCCACCGTTACAAGATACGAACTTCAACCCGCCGCAGGTGTTCGCATTAATAAGATAACCGCTTTAACCGATGATATCGCCCTTAACCTTGCCACCGCAGGTGTTAGAATTGAAGCACCTATCCCCAATAAATCGGCGGTAGGTATCGAGGTGCCCAATAAATCCTCCGCATCGGTGCTTTTACGGGACGTTGTGGATAGCGAAAAATTTGCCAATAGTGATAGCAAACTCACCGTTGCCGTTGGTAAAGATATCGCAGGTAATATTATCACCGCCGACCTTGCCAAGATGCCCCACATTCTTATTGCGGGTACCACCGGTTCGGGTAAATCGGTGTGCATAAATACCTTCCTTACAAGTATTCTCTTTAACGCATCCCCCGAGGATGTTAAAATGATGCTTATTGACCCCAAGGTTGTTGAACTTGAGGTTTATAACGGACTCCCCCACCTTCTTGTCCCCGTTGTTACACAGCCCCGTAAAGCCGCAGGTGCTTTAGGATGGGCTGTTACCGAAATGGAACGTAGATATAAACTCTTTGGCGAGTGTCGTGTTCGTGATTTACAGGCATATAACGAATTTGCAAGAGCAAACGAAAATTTCCATAAGATGCCCCAAATTCTCATTGTTGTTGATGAGTTAAACGACCTTATGATGGTTGCTCCTTCTGAGGTTGAAGATTCTATCTGCCGACTTGCCCAAAAGGCACGTGCCGCAGGTATGCACCTTGTTGTTGCAACCCAAAGACCTTCGGTTGACGTTTTAACCGGTCTTATTAAGGCAAACATCCCCAGCCGTATATCCTTTAAGGTGGCAAACCGTTTCGACAGTAACACCATCCTCGATACCCAAGGTGCCGAAAAACTTCTCGGCAAGGGTGATATGCTCTTCTATCCCGTTGGACTTTCCAAACCCGTTCGTGTGCAGGGTTGTTGGGTAAGCGATGAAGAAATTAAGAACGTTATAAACTATATCACCAAGGATATAGATGAAGATAAAAATATCTATTCCACCGAAATCGAAGCCGCCATTGAGCAACACGCCGTTGAAACCAAGGGCAGCAAAAAGAACGATGATGAGGACGGCTTTGTTGACGGTGATGAACTCCTTGATGATGCAATTGAAGCCATCCTCGATGCAGGTGTTGCATCTACATCCCACCTTCAACGTCGTCTTCGTGTTGGACACGCCAGAGCAGGTCGTATTATGGATATTCTTGAAAACAAGGGTATAGTAGGCCCATATCAGGGCTCTAAACCCCGTGAAATTATGATTACCCGCCAACAGTGGATGGAAATGAAATCAAACATTGCGGATTAGTTTTTTATGAAGAATATCCCTCCACCGCTAACGCGGTCCCCCTCCCGTAAAGGCCAAGGGAGGCTAAAAAAGGAGAATTTATGTTTTTACCTATCTCAAAACAGGATATGCTATCGAGGGGTTGGAATAGTATCGACTTCCTTGTTGTAACGGGGGATGCTTACGTTGACCATCCCAGTTTCGGCACGGCTATTATATCCCGCGTGCTTGAAGCCGAGGGTTTTAAGGTGGGTATATTATCCGCTCCCAACCACAAAAATCTCGATGCTTTCAAAATATTCGGCAGACCAAAATATGGAGCTTTAGTTTCGGCAGGTAACATTGACTCAATGGTGTCTAACTACACCGCCGCCAAGAAAAAACGTAGCGATGATGCCTATTCCGCAGGGGGTAAAGGGGGCAACCGTCCCGATTATGCCTGTGCGGTATATTCTAAAAAGATAAAAGAAGCATATCCCGACCTGCCCGTAATTATCGGTGGGCTTGAGGCATCCCTTCGCCGATTCGCCCACTACGATTATTGGAAAGATACGGTGCTTCCCTCAATTCTTATTGACTCTCAAGCCGACCTTTTAACCTTCGGTATGGGGGAAAATCAGACCATACAAATTGCCAACCGCCTTGCAAAGGGTGAGGATATCTCCACCCTTACCGATATTTTAGGAACCTGCTATATAACCGAAAATATCCCCGATAAAAAGGGGGTATTTCTTGCATCCTTTGAAAAGGTGTCAAGCGATAAACGTGCCTATGCCGAGGCAGCACGAATAGAACTTGAGGAACAGGATCACATCCGCGGAAAGGCACTTTTCCAAAAGCACGGAAATAAGTATCTCGTGCAAAACGCCCCTATGCCTCCCCTTACCACCAAGGAACTTGATAGGGTTTATGCCCTTCCCTTTGAGCGATATTATCACCCCATTTACGAGGATATGGGTGGTGTCCCCGCCATTGCCGAGGTGGAATTTTCCATTACCCACAACCGTGGATGCTTCGGTGCTTGTAACTTTTGTTCTTTGGCATTTCATCAGGGTAGATACATCACATCCCGTTCAAAGGAATCGGTTATAAATGAAGCGAAACTACTTACCGAAAATCCCCATTTCAAGGGATATATCCACGACGTAGGAGGTCCCACCGCCAACTTCCGCAAACCATCCTGCGAAAAACAAATAAAATCGGGACTATGCAAAAACAAAAAATGCCTTGCCCCGTCCCCCTGTCCTGCACTTAAGGTAGAACATAATGAATATCTCGATATTCTTCGTGCTATGAGGGATATCCCCAAGGTGAAAAAGGTGTTTATTCGTTCGGGTATTCGTTTTGACTACCTTTGCGAAGATAAGGATGACGCCTTTTTCAGAGAACTTGTTAAACATCACATCAGCGGTCAGTTAAAGGTTGCTCCCGAACACTGTTCCGCCGCCGTTTTGGATAAAATGGGCAAACCCCATATTGAATCATACATACGCTTTAAGAAAAAATATAATGCCCTCAATAAAGAAATGGGCAAGGAACAATATCTTGTGCCCTATCTTATGTCATCCCACCCAGGGTCCCGACTTAAAGATGCAATTGAATTAGCATTGTTCCTTAAAAAAGAACGTATTCGTCCCCAGCAGGTGCAGGATTTTTATCCCACACCGGGAACAATATCTACCGCTATGTTCTATACAGGGATAGACCCCTACACAATGGAGGATATATTCGTTCCAAAAACCCCCGAAGATAAGGCGATGCAACGGGCTCTTCTTCAATATTTCAAACCCGAGAATGCCGATATCGTTCGTAAAGCCCTCATTAAAGCAGGTCGAAAAGACCTCATCGGTACGGGGGCTAACTGTCTTGTGCCACCCGATAAGAACGCAAAACCCACCACCGATAAAGGCAAACAAAACCGACACAATAAAACTAAGAAGGTGAGTCATCAATGGCAAGGTCCAAAAGGAAAATCGGGCAAAAAAAGATAACCATAATCGTCCTTATTTTATGCTTTATAATATCGTTACTGCTCACCATATCCCCAAAAGAATCCCCTTTTAGCTGGAAGAAAATTTTTGAGGGGATGACATCCTCAAGCAGTCCCGCCATTGTAACCGACAGTGAAGACAGTATCCACTTTATCGACGTAGGTCAAGGGGATTGCACACTGCTTGTTTCGGGAGATAACGCCGCCCTCATTGACTGCGGTGAAAACGGGTCGGGTAAAGGGGTTACAAAATATCTTAAATCTTTAGGTATTGAATCCCTTGACTTCCTTATTTTCAGTCATCACGATAGCGACCACATTGGTGGTGCGGATGAAATTTTAGAAAAAATCCCCGTAAAAAATATATACACCGACCTTGTTCCAAATCCCAAGGACAACGAAAGTTTTAACGACGTTAAAAGGGTTTGCAAAAGCAAAGGCACCGAAATTCTTATCCCAAAGAATTTGCAAGAAATATCCCTTGGCAGTATGGTGCTTAAATTTTATATCCCCACCCCCAAAGACCGCGATGATGAAAACGAAAACGGCATTGTTGTTATGGCGGATGTGTGGGGAAGTCAGGTGCTTTTCACAGGAGATATAGGCATCAAAACCGAGAAAATGTTGATTGAGGAATATCCCGACCTCGACTGCGATATTCTTAAAGTAGGGCATCACGGTAGCAAATATTCCTCCGACAAGGATTTCTTGAAGACCATAACCCCCGAATATTCGGTTATCTCGGTGGGTGCCGATAATAGTTACGGACATCCTACCACCGAAGCCCTCACCCGACTTTCTAAGGTAAACAGCAAAATCTACCGCACCGATACCTTAGGCACCGTGGTATTTGAGTTCGATAAAAACGGAGCATTCGCCCCCGCATCGTAGTAAATTTATCCCTTAAAATGGAGTTGAAAATATATGCCGCTACTTGACGATTTCGCATTACAATATACCGTTATGGAGGAATTTTCCCCCGTTGCCGCCATTATTGTTGCGGCAGGAAATTCCACCCGAATGGGTCAAAATAAACAGTTTATCCCCCTTTGTGGCATCCCCATCGTTGCCCGTTCACTTCTCGCCTTTGAGACCTGTGCCAAGGTGAGAGATATTATTGTGGTAACAAAGGAGGATTGCATTGCCGATACTCAGCGTATTTGTGATGAATATAATATATCTAAACTCACCGCCATTGTTAAAGGTGGCGAAACCCGTCAAGAGTCGGTGGAAAACGGTATAAATGCCGCCGCTTTGGATATATCCTACTTCGCCATTCACGACGGGGCAAGACCTTTGGTTACCCCAGACGATATTAGTGAATGTATAGACGCCGCCCGACTAAACGGCGGTGCCGCTTTGGGTGTATATGTTAAGGATACCATTAAACGAGTCAACATAGAAAAACGCATTTTAGAAACCCCCAACCGCGAATTTTTAATGGCGGTACAAACCCCACAAATATTCGAAGCCGAAATTTATAAAAACGCCCTTAAAAAAGCAAAGGCAGAAAATCTTGCCGTTACCGATGACTGCGCTTTAGTTGAGAATGCAGGATACCCCGTATTCATCGTAGAGGGCAGTTACGAAAATATCAAGGTAACCACACCTGAAGATATTGCTGTAGCACAGTCCATTTTAGAAGGGAGAATGTCAAATGATTAGAATAGGCCACGGATACGATGTCCACCGCCTTGTGGAAGGCAGAAAACTCATTTTAGGCGGAGTTACTATCCCCTATGATAAGGGTCTTTTAGGCCATTCCGATGCCGACGTTTTACTCCACGCTTTGTGCGATGCCCTCCTTGGTGCCGCGGCACTTGGAGATATTGGCAAACTCTTCCCCGACAACGATATGAAGTTCAAGGATATCGACAGTATGATACTTCTTGGTGAAACGGTAAACGTCCTTAAACAAAATGGATATTCCCTTGTTAATGCCGATATTACCGTCATAGCTCAAGCCCCCAAACTTAGCCCTTATATTATGGAAATGCGAGAAAATATTGCAAAAAAAATTGGCGTTGACAAAGACAGAATAAGTGTCAAAGCCACCACCGAAGAAAAGTTAGGTTTTACGGGGAGTGGCGAAGGCATATCCGCCCACGCCGTATGTTTAATTGAAAAGCAAAATTAAATGTAAATCGGATAACCGTATAATAATGGTTATCCGATTTATTTATCTAATCCTAAGAAAAAGTCATCATAAGAACAGTTGTAAATTTTCTTGAGCAAAACAATAACACTAATTTTAATGTTAAGTTCCCCCGACTCATATTTGGCATAGGTAGTTCTACCAATATCACAACCTCTGCGTTGCAATTCAGCACACAGTTTTTCCTGAGATATACCAAACTCATCCCTTAATCTTCTGAGGTTATCCCCCATATTCAAATCTACTCTGATTTTTTGTTCCATTTAGCACACCTCACAAAACAATTGACCAATATTGGTTGCAACTACTTGTATTTTATGCTATGCTAAAGGAAAATATTGACCGCTATACTGGTCTATTTAGGGGCTGATACCAATGAGGTGTACTTTTTTCGGGCATAAAGATTGCCCTAAAGATGTAGAAAAGCAACTACAAATGGTTATAATCGATTTAATCGAAAATAAAAAAGTAAGAAATTTTTTTGTGGGGAATCAGGGTAGGTTTGATTTTTTTGTTCGTAAAACACTTTTTCTATTGTCAAAAAAATATCCTATTAAATATACCGTGGTTTTGGCTTATATGCCAAGAGAACAAGAAAACTTTGATGAATATGTGGGCAATACACTTTATCCTAATGACATTGAAAACGTTCCTAAAAAGTTTGCAATTAGTTTTAGAAATCGCTGGATGATAGAAAACTCTGAATATGTTGTTACCTTTGTAAAATATTCTTGGGGTGGTGCTTCACAATTTAAAGAATTGGCAGAAAAAAAGCGTAAAATTGTTATAAATATTACTACCGAAAAATTATAACTAAATAAGTGAGAGTGGGAATTCCCTTGGCTCCCTCTGACGAGGGAGCTATCTTTTTGCCTGACAAAAAGACTGGGGGGGATACTACCTCTTACTTCTTCAATCTTACTTATTACTTTAAAATATCCCTCCACCGCTAACGCGGTCCCCCTCCCTTTAGGCAAGGGAGGCAAATATTTGTTATCCAAACTGTAAAATTCTAACCACAAAAAAACTGCGATAGGAAATCCTATCGCAGTTTTATGTTATTTATTAAACGGTCAATTTAAACTATTTTGGTTGCTAAACCTTTTCGCGGGGGAAGAGATCTATCTTTTCAACCGAGTATTGAAGAATCAACAATGCGTCGGTAGCATCTACCTTACCGCTTGCGTCAACGTCTGCATAGTCAGCAGCTACACCGGAAAGACTGATTTTACCAACAGAGTGTTGAAGAGCATTCAAAGCGTCAGAAGCATCAACTTTTTTGTTGCCATCGGTATCGCCGAATACTACTGCGGGAGGTGGGGGGGGATCGCCGCCTTCAAAATATTCTTTACGATATTTTTCAAACCATTCGGGAGGATTTTCCATCAATGTGTCAACGTCCATAAGTTCGCTTTCTCTGCCTGCGCCGTTTCTGGTAGCAACAACGTTGTCGATGTAGATGTAGGTGTAGTCGGGAGCAACGGGATAACCGTCATCAACGAGTTGAACACCGTCAACGATGTTGGTGAGCAATACTTTAATACGTCTGATGTTGTTCAAGCTACCGGGAAATGCAGCGGGGAAGCCGCCGAAATCAGCAATAGGCATTCTGATATGAACCCATCTTCTACCGGGGAGCCATACAGAGTTCATATTCCAACAAGCACCTTCAGGGTCTTCTTCAGAAGAACTAAGACCGAAGCTCCAGTTGAAAGAAATTTCAGAAGAAGCATAAAAGTCGAGTTCGATGTATTCATATTTGGTAGCATCAAACACACCGGTAGTGGAAGCGGGAGTATTCCAGTCAGTATTGTGGAAGAAGATAGTTTGGTTGGTGGTGGTGTTTACGCAGTAAGATGAGTTACCTTGAACAGGGGCGGGGTGACCGAGTTCTTCGCTTTCACCAACAGGTCCCCAAAGACGACCGTAGCCGGTGGGATGGATACCGCAACCGTCGTCGGTTTCTGCAGCAAAGATCATGTAAGTATCGTCAGCGGCTGCGTTAACAGGAACCATAACTGCGGTTGACAAAACGATTGCTAAAACAAGAGCAATAATTTTTTTCATTTTTTGTTTCTCCTTTTAATGAAATATTTTTCTAGTTGCGACCGTTATGTTAATAAATATGCCCATATAGGCAGTTAAGCCGATAACCTCGCACTTAGCATACATATTATACACAAAATTGCCCTTTGTGTCAATAGATTTTATTAAAGTTTCCAAATATTTTTTGTTTTTTTGGGGATTTTATTGCAATATGTCAAAAGATATACAACATTTAGTATCCATCTTAATTTTTATCCCCAATTCTAAAAATTCCAACAAAAAACTGCGATAGATATTCTATCGCAGTTTTAGTTATTATTCGTAACCTTTAGGGTTATTTTGTTGCCAACGCCAGGTATCTTCGCACATTTTATCTATGCCAAGTTCGGTTTCAAATCCTAAATATTCCTTTGCCTTTTTTGCATCGGCATAAAATTCGGGCAAATCGCCCTCACGTCGGGGGGCAAATTTACGGTTTACCGTTTTGCCTGATGCCTTTTCGAATGCACTTATAACCTCAAGGACACTATATCCCTTACCTGCACCCAAATTATACATCTCAACACCTTCGCACTCATCCTTTTGCAAACGCTCAAGGGCGAGAAGATGACCTCTTGCAAGGTCGCAAACGTGAATATAATCGCGAACACAGGTGCCGTCTTTGGTTTCGTAGTCATCACCGAAAACCGAAAGTTCCTTAAGTTTTCCAATGGCGACCTGAGAAATGTAGGGCATTAAATTGTTTGGAATACCCCTTGGGTCTTCGCCGATTTTGCCCGATGGATGAGCACCGATGGGGTTAAAATATCGAAGCAAGGATATTTTCCATTCATTATCAGATACGGCGGCATCCTTTAAGATTTCTTCAATCATAAACTTTGTTCTGCCGTAGGGACTTGAAATTTCAACCCCCGTTTTGAAGGTTTCAACATAGGGGATATCATTCCCACCGTAAACGGTGGCAGATGATGAAAAAACTAATTTTTTGCATCCCATTTTTGCCATAACCTGACAAAGATTAACCGTGCCCGAAACGTTATTCTCATAATAAGTGAAGGGAATTTTGCAGGATTCACCCACCGCCTTTAGTCCGGCAAAGTGGATAACCGCATCAATTTTGTTCTCCTCAAATATTTTTTCTATTCCCTCAACATCACGCAAATCACATTCGTACTTTTTTATGGATTTAGAGGTAATTTCCTCTACCCTTTCGAGGGATTTCGGGCTTGAGTTTGAATAATTATCTAATGATATAACATCATATCCGTTATTCAGGAGTTCAACGCAGGTATGACTGCCTATGTATCCTGCGGCACCGGTTACTAAAATGTTCATAAAAACGCCTCAAAAAATATTTATTGATTTAGGGCAAAGTTTTCCAAATTCGTTTGGAGGCAGCCACAAGTCGCTCTACAAAAATGTCGGGAGCGGTGGCAGAGCCGATTGGATTGGGTCTTTCGCAATACATTCCGTGGAAGTCGCTACCACCCGTCATAACCAAATCGTGTTGTTTAGCAATGGTAATAAGGTTATTAACCCTCTCTTCATCGTTGGAGGGGTGCCAAATTTCAATACCGTCAAGACCTATTTTCACAAGTTCGGGAATAAGGTCAACACTATCGTACATATAAGGATGAGCGAGTACCGCTACGCCCCCCGATTCTTTAACCTGGGGAATAACGTCCCTAATATCGGGATAATCAAGTTCACCCTTAACAATACCGTTTTCACCAAAAAGACGCTCATACAAACGACCGTAAATGGTGGTGGTGTATCCTGCATCCATAAGGGCTGACATAATATGTACCTTATAGATATTTGTACTACCCGTTGCCCATTTTTTAATGAGGGCAGCGGGGATGGGATATCTTCTCATTACCTCGGTGGCCATAACCTGACCTGCCGATTTTCTTTTATCTGAAATTTCCTTACAAAGCCCTTGAAGTCGGTCCGGATATTTAGGGTTGTAACAAAGCAAATGTGCTTTTCTTCCTGTTTTTGAATCTTTACAACTAAACTCAACTCCGGGGATAACGTTAAGTCCGGCTCTTTCGCCAATAACCTTTCCCCTCATAGCGCCTGCCAAAGTATCGTGGTCGGTAATGGCGATACTTTTAAGACCGGCACCCTTTGCAAGTGCGATAAGTTCTTCTATTCCCATTGACCCGTCGGATAGTTTGGTGTGGCAATGCAAATCTCCTGCCATCTTATCACATCCTTAATATTTTTAGGGCTATTAGCCCACATTATTTACAATAATTATTATATATTATTTCAACATTTTTCGCAAGAAAAAATCTCGATATTTCACGCAAAATTCTTTATATTTGCCCTTATTCCATCCACTCTTTCCTGCCAGTCGGAGCATACATTTGCTCCCCCCTGAGCAAAGGTTTTGTTTCCGCCACCCTTACCGTTCATTACGCAGTTAAGCAGTTCGCAAATGTTTTTACAGTCCCCTTTAGATGCTTTTCCGCATCCTACAAGATACCCAATTCTGTTACCGTCGTTGTAAACCACAACCGCGGTAACGTCATCCTTTTCAATAAGCATATTGAGAAGGGTTTTTGCCTCTTTAGGAGTGGTATTATCCTGACAAGTAACAACAGGATTTTCTCCGCTTTCTAAAAGTGCCTTTGCCTTCATTCCCATAAGCAAATCTGCCTTTGCCTTAAGGTCGGCTTTAAGGGCGGATATTTCATCACGAAGTCCCTTAATACCATCGGTAAGCCGTCCCATATCGCAAGAAAAGGAATCACAAAGTTCTTTTATTAAATCACTCTTGGCGGTTACGTCGAGATACGTTCTCTTTCCGCAATAAAAATAGATGCGGAGTCCGCCACGGAGTTTTTCGGTTTTGTATATTTTTATCATTCCCACCTGACCGGAAGATGCAAGGGGCGTACCGCAACAGGTACAAATATCGCTACCCACAACCTCAACGATTCGGGGATTATCGCCCGATTTTTCCGATGCCTTGCGGAAGGGTTTTTCATTTAACTCATCCCTGGTGCAATAATAAACCTTAATAGGTGCATCATCGGTAACGATTTTATTGGCAAACTCCTCCGCCTCACGCATTTGCTCGGCGGTGGGGATACCGTCTAAATCCAAAGTTGCAAAATCTTCGTTAAGATGGAATCCCACGTTGTTAAACTCAAAGAGTTTCCAAAAGGCAAAGGATAAAATATGCTCCCCAATATGTTGTTGCATAAAATCCCAACGGCGGTCACTATCTACCGTTGCCAAATACGTTTTGCCCACCTTTAAGGGTGCATCGGTTAGGTGAATTACATCCTCACCTGCTTCCGCAACGTCAATAACGTTGGCATCCCCAATGGTACCAAGGTCGCAGGGTTGTCCGCCACCGGTTGGGAAAAAGGGGGTGCGGTCGAGTTGCACCTTATATTTATCTTCTTCCTTTTCGCAGGAGATAACCGTTACCTCACACTCAAAAAGGAAGGAGTCGTTTTCGTATAACTTTTCAACTGACATAAAAATCTCCACTAAAAACTAAACTATGAAACTTTACTTGCGGTACTGCTTTCGGGAGCGGAGGTTTCGATTTTAATATCTCTGCTTGAGGGAGCAATCGCCACCCAGGTTTTACCCGCGTTGAGAGAGAAGGGATTACCGTTCTCATCGGTAAGGGTGAATTTGTTGGTAGCCGCACCCTTTGACCATTTAATCTTGCAATATCCTTCGGGGGAGAAATACATTCCCTCTCCCGACGTAAGGGCTGCTCTTAAATGATAATTATCGGAAAAATGACTATAGGTGTCTTGTAAAATAAGCACGTTATCCACCGCAGTTTCTTTGCCCGTTTTAATATCCTTTTGAGGTGCACCGTCTATATATCTAACGTACTTGTTAGTTTTGGAATCAAAAACAAATCTGCTTTGGAAATAACTCGACATAGGAGTTTCCAATGCTGTGCATTTGTTTTGATATTTAGCATCCTTTTCGGGATGATTAAAAGAAAAATATGTACCGCTATGACTTTCCTTAACTTCGGTGCGGAATTTTGCCTTTTCAAATCCTGCTAAAAGTTTTTCCCCTGTTGTATAGAGGGTGTGTTCATAAGCGAGACCGTTTTTATCCCTGAAGGAACATCCCCTTGCACCTAAATCGAAGAATGATACCCCTGCACTATTGCAGTAGGGACGGGTATATACGTCATCCATTCCGCAGTGAACATAGAGGGCATCTAAAGAAAGGGCAAGTTGTGCGTAGGTGTATCGAGCACTACGAACGGTGCCGATTTGACCTACCTTTGACACGTCATAAAAAACCGCCATAAGTCGGGTGATACCACCCTCGGCTAAACTTTCAAAAATGATATCCGCATCGGCAAGACCTGCCTGCACGCCCTGAGCGTTGTTGCGACTGTCTTTGTAGTTGTTTATCATTACAGCCACGGGACGTTTCCCCACGTTTTCGGGTAAAATATTGTATTCACCCGTAAGGGGATTTACTTCGTATTTGATTTCGGGAACGGAAGATACATCGGCAGGTGTAACCTCAACCGACGTAGGACTTTCAGTGGGGGTCGATTTGCATCCAAAAAGGGAAATCACAAGCATTAAAACCACTAAAACTTTAATTGTTCTTTGTTTCATAACGTTTTACCTCTTTTACAAAACAATTAAAATAGCATCCGTTTTTTACTAATGTTTAGGACGCTCAAAGTTGCGACCGTTTTTTTCGGCGTCGCTTTTTTCTTTAGCATTTTCCCTTCTTCTTGCTCTTCTTCTATCGTCTTTGCCATTTTGCTTTTTCACATAAAGATTGAACCAAATAAGTCCGCCTAAACTTAAAAGTGTGAAGATAACAGGTAAAGCAACCCATCGACGAGCCACGTAAGACCAGTCTTTAATATCTTTTTCTACGGGTTTGGCATTTTCTTCGGCATTTGATTCTTCCTCAACCATATTGGGATTTTTAAGTACACGGGAGCCGGTATAGGGAGGGTAAGATACATCCCCTGAATAATAATATTTATCCCCCGTAGATTCTTGCTCTCTTGAGGTTTCTTCACTGCTTTCTTCGGATGACTCTTCGGAAGATTCTTCGGAGCTTTCGCTTTCATCCGGTTCTGATTCTTCAACTTCGGATCTTTCCTCGGTGTTTCCTTCTTCGGAGGAGGTATCTTCAACCTTGGAAGATTGAGAAGTGCCATCCCCCTCTTGAGTATTATTTTCAACAGCCATACATGTAATGGTGAGCATAATGCCAAAAATCACTGCTATGGAAAGTAAACAACTGATAATCTTTTGTGATTGCAACAATTTTAATACCCTCTTTTTCTCTATAAATAGAACTTCCAAACTTTATAAAATTTGTGTTTAGTTCTTCACTTTTTACACTTTCTCTTTTAGGGTAATACTTCTAAAATAAATCTTTCTCAAAGCGAGAGGATTTTGGAAGATTTTTGTTCAATTTAATCGAAGCAATGCTTTGTGCCTTGCAAGATTAAATTGGGCGAAAAGCACCGAAATAATCCGCTTTGAGGTGATTTAGATTAGAATGTATTGCCTTTTTTAGTACTGTTTGCCCCAATAAACGAGTGTCTTGGCAGGTTTGCCACAGCAAACGCATTTGCCGTCGATTTCTTCTTGAGCAAAGGGCATACATCTGGAGGTAAGACCTGCCTTTTCTTTAACAGCGGCTTCACATTCGGGGTCACCGCACCACATAGCACGAACAAGTCCGGGCTTATTTTCGGCGGTGTCTATCATTTCATCCATAGTGTGAACGTCGTAGGTCATTTGTTCACGGCGTTTAAGGGCAGATTCAAACATTCCATCATGTACCGCTTTGAGTTTTGCTTCGATTTCTGCCTCGATATTATCAAGGGATACAACCGTCTTTTCACCGTTATCACGGCGTACAAGAACACAACTGTTGTTTTCGATATCACGGGGGCCGATTTCAAGACGAAGGGGAACACCCTTCATTTCATATTCGGCAAACTTCCAGCCGGGAGATTGGTTAGAAACGTCGGTCTTAACTCTGCATACCTTTTTAATGCGTTGTTCAATTTCCTGTGCCTTTTCGTTTACACCGCCCTTGTGTGCAGCGATGGGAACGATAATAACCTGAATAGGTGCCACTGCAGGAGGAAGAACAAGACCGTTATCATCACCGTGGGTCATAATGATAGCGCCGATAATTCTGGTGGACATACCCCAGGAAGTTTGATGGGGATATTGAAGTTTATTCTCTCGGTCGGAATACTGAATACCAAAGGCACGGGAGAATCCGTCACCGAAATAGTGGGATGTACCGCTTTGGAGCGCCTTACCGTCGTGCATCATCGCCTCGATGGTATAGGTCGCCTCTGCACCTGCAAATTTTTCTTTATCGGTCTTTTTACCTCTTACAACGGGGATAGCAAGATACTGTTCGCAGAAATCGGCATATACATTAAGCATTTGTTCGGTTTCTGCCATTGCCTCCTCGGCAGTTTCGTGCATAGTATGTCCCTCTTGCCACAAAAATTCGGTGGTGCGAAGGAAGGGACGGGTGGTTTTTTCCCAACGTACAACCGAACACCATTGATTATAGAGTTTAGGTAGGTCGCGGTGGGAATGAATAATATCTTTATAATGGTCGCAGAAAAGGGTTTCGGAGGTAGGACGAACACACAAACGTTCACCTAACTTTTCCTCACCGCCGTGGGTTACCCAGGCAACCTCGGGAGCAAAGCCCTCAACGTGATCCTTTTCTTTTTGGAGTAAGGATTCGGGAATAAACATAGGCATCATTACGTTTTCGTGACCCAATTCCTTAAATTTACCGTCTAATATTTTTTGAATATTCTCCCAAATAGCATATCCATAGGGGCGAATAATCATACATCCTTTGGTTGATGCATAGTCCACCATCTCCGCCTTTTTAACGACGTCGGTGTACCATTTCGCGAAGTCCACGTCGCGGGAGGTAATATCCTCTACCATTTTTTTGTTTTCTGCCATTTAATATACCACCTTAATATAATTGAAAATTGATAATTGAAAATGAAAAATTATGGTGTCGGGATAAATCCCGACGAATTAAAAATATGTGTGTAGAACACAAAACCTGCCTCCCTTGCCTAAAGGGTCGATTCCCTCACAGTGTGAGGGAAATGTCGCGAAGCGACAAAGGGAGACGGCCGCCGTGGCGGGGGACCGCGTTAGCGGTGGAGGGATACAAAACCACAGGTTTTGACTAAGGGGACGCTTTTTCGTTACTCCGCCTTCCAGCCGTTAATACCTGCCCTTTCCATAGCCCCTATTATCTTTTCGGGGAGGGAGGTGTATTTAAGGGAAAGTTGTAACACCAAATTTTTGGTATCCTCTCGGTTGGTCTTTTCATCCACGGGACATCTGCTTTTGACTATGGGCAGATTTTTCCGCTCTGCCACCGACTGAGTATCCCTCTCGGTAGCATAAATAAGCGGTCTTATTGCCGTTATATCCTTGCGGGACAGATATGTTTTAGGTGCAAAGCAGGATATGTTTCCGCAGGATAACAAATTCATTAAAAAGGTTTCCACCGCGTCATCCCTTGTGTGTCCCAAGGCGATTTTATTGCAACCGTTTTCCTTGGCAACGTCGTGAAGAATTCCACGTCGCATCTTTGAACACATACTGCAGGGGGATTTTTCCTTCCGCACCTCAAATATTAAAGAATAAAGTTCACATCTTTTTATGATACATTCAATGCCGTAGCCCCGACACAGTTTTTCTATTCCCGAATAGTCCCCCTCCTCATTAAAGAAGCAAGGGTCAAGGACTATTGCCTTTATGGTAAAGGGAACGGGATAAAACCGTTTAAGTTCGCAAAGGGCACAAAGAAGGGCAAGAGAATCTTTACCTCCCGATACCCCCACCGCGATAACGTCATTCGGTTGTATCATTTCGTATTTATCTATGGCACGTCGTGCCAAACCTACAATTCTTCTCATAAAAATATCTAACGATTTTTTCGTTTCACTAAAAAGTTTTCAAGTATCATAACCGCCGCAACGGTATCCACGACTCCGTGGCGTTTTTTACCCCTTGTGTTGGTAAAGTTCAGGGCGTTGTGGGCTTGCACGGTGGTAAGACGTTCATCGGAAAGTTCCACGGGAAGTCCCGATTTTTCACCCAGGAGTTTTGCAAAATCTTTGCATTTTTCTCCCCTTTCACCGCAACTTCCATCCATATTAAGGGGAAGTCCCACCACAAACATTTCGGCTCTGCGTTCCTTTGCGGTTTGGGTAAGTTTATCGGCAAGAAGGTCTAAATTCCGCTCATAAACCGTACCTAACGGGGATGCAAGTATCTCTCCACTATCACAAATAGCGGTGCCTGTTCGGGCATCTCCCAAATCTACCGATATAATAACCAAGTTAGTTTTCTCCTCCCACCTTAATTTTAAGGGAGATATCAAATGCCTTAACCGAGTGGGTAAGGGCACCGATAGAGATAATATCAACACCGGTTTTGGCAATATCACCGATAGTTTCGTAGGTAATACCGCCGGATGCTTCAGTCAACGCTCTGCCGTTTATCATATTGACCGCCTCGGTCATGGTGGCAACGTCCATATTATCAAGCATAATAATATCTGCCTTGGCTTCGATTGCCTGACTTACTTCGTAAAGATTACGGGTCTCAACCTCGATTTTAACGGTATGCCCGATTTTTTCACGAAGGGCTTTTACTGCGGGGATAATTCCACCTGCAGCATCGATATGATTATCCTTAAGCATTGCACAGTCAGAAAGGTTAAAGCGATGATTTTTACCGCCGCCTCGCATAACCGCATACTTTTGAAGGGAACGAATACCGGGAAGGGTTTTTCTTGTATCGGCAACGGTTGCCTTGGTACCCTCGATAAGGGATACACAATGGGCGGTTTCGGTGGCGATACCCGACATATGTTGCACCATATTAAGGGCGGTTCTCTCACCTTTAAGCATAAGGGTGGTGGGACCTTTGATTTCGGCAATGATTTCTCCGCACTTGACCCTATCTCCATCATTTTTGAATTTTTTGAATTCAAAAAGACCGGGGCCTAAAAGTTCAAAAACCCTGAGGGCAACGTCGATACCGCACAAAACGCCCTCCGCCTTGGCAAGCATAACACCCTTGGTGTGTTGCTTTTCATCAATAAGCAGGTCGGTGGCTACGTCAATATAGTTAATATCCTCTTTAATGGCTGTTCTGATAATTTCATCTACATAGAATGGAGGCAAATTCATCGTTTTTCCATCTCCTTCAAAATAATGTGGGCAACGGTGGCTAAACTCAAGGTTTCCACAAGTTCTCTGTTTGTTGCATAATTTCCCGATCTTAAATTCTCTCTAATTTCATCCACACGGCGAAGTCCTTCGGGGATGTTTTCGGGATGGGGAATAACAAAGCAGGATTGTTGCATAATCTCGTTAATGGTAAGATCTAAATCTTTTGGAACGTTTTCACCCTCAATGGATGGTGTTTCCAAACTTTCGGGAGGAGTAAAGGTTTCCTCCTTCATCTTTTCTAAAATATCAATGGCACTTCGGCGTCCGAATACAAGTGCCTCTAAAAGGGAGTTAGATGCAAGTCGGTTTTGACCGTGAACCCCTGTGTGGGAACATTCACCCACCGCATATAATCTGTCAACCGAGGTTTTACCGTTAATATCCACGTCAATACCACCCATAAGATAGTGATGACAGGGGAAAACGGGTATAGGTTCTTTGGTGATATCCACCCCGTATTCAAGACATTTTGAATATATCATTGGGAAGCGGTTTTTAATAAACTCTTCACCCTTGTATGTAATATCGAGATAAAATTTTTCGCTTTGTTGTTTGCGACTTTCTAAAATTATGGATTTTGCCACAACGTCACGGGGAGCAAGTTCAAGGCGTTCATCATAAAGATGCATAAATCTCTCTCTATGACAGTTTAAGAGGTATGCACCCTCACCGCGTACCGCCTCACTGATTAAAAACTTTTGACGTGAACCGGTATCCACCGCAAAGGATGTGGGGTGGAATTGAATGTAGTCGAGGTGGGCTATCTTTGCGCCGAGTTCGTATGCAAAACGTATACCGTCGCCTGTGGATATATCGGAATTGGTGGTGTATTTATATACCTGACCGATACCTCCTGTTGCCAACACCACAAAGGGAGCACACACCGTTTCGGCCTTTTCGTTCTTTATGTAGGATGCGGCAAATCCACCCTGGATGGGTTCAAGGTTATAGAGCAAAGTGTTATCTAAAATTTCGATATTTTCTTTACTCTCTGCCACCATCATAAGTTTTTCGGCGATTTCGTATCCTGTGGAGTCCTTATGATGCACAATGCGGTTGCGACTGTGTCCCCCCTCAAGGGTAGATACAAAGGTGCCGTCGGGTTGCTTATCGAAATCAACACCGAGTTCCGCAATTTTGCGAACATCGTCGGGGCCTTCCTTTACGAGAATATCCACCGATACGGGATTGTTCACGTGATGACCCGCTATCATAGTATCGTTTATGTGCAGTTCATAGGAGTCGTTCTGGGTACTTAAAACCGCCGCAACGCCACCTTGGGCAAGGGCGGAGTTAGAGAGAAGTTTTTCTCCCTTATTCAGCATCAGAATGTTTTTGTCCTGGGGGAAATTAAGGGCACAGTAAAGTCCTGCGGCTCCCCCTCCTACGATTATTACGTCATAACTTTTTACAGAATTTTTCACGTTCATTACCTAGTTTCTCTTTTTAGTTATGTAAAAACACTATTTCTAACCTAACTCTAACATACGGTCAATGGATTGTTTTGCCTTAACACGAATATCTTCATCAAGTTGTATATCTTCTCCGCCCTCGCCCTTAAGTGCATTGTAAAGGGTTTCAAGGTCGGTCATATCCATATCTTTGCAGGTGAGGATATCGGGGCAGGGTGTGATGAATTTTCTGCCCTCAATTTTTTCGTTAAGATAGTTTGCCACCTGACGCTCGGTAACGATAATTACGTCACCCTTTTGTGCCTTTGCAAAGTCGATAATCTCGGCGGTTGACCCTGCGAGGTCGGCAAGTTCAACTATTTCTTTAGGACATTCAGGATGCACCGCAACGGGAATGTCGGGATACATATCTATTACCTTTTTAACCTCATCAACGGGAACGGCATTGTGAACGGGACAATATCCATTCCAAATGGTTACCTCTTTTTCGGGACACATTTTTGCAACAAAACTTCCCAAATTTTTATCGGGTAAAAAGAGGATTTTTTTGTTGGGGATATTTTTTACAATGTTTACCGCCGAGGAGGATGTTACACAAACGTCGCACACCGCTTTAAGTTGGATAGTGGTGTTTACGTAGCAAACCACCGCAACGTCGGGATTTTCTTTGCGGAATTTTAATACCTCTTCGGGGGATATTTGCTCCGCCATAGGACAGGTTGCCTTTGGAGCAGGTAAAATAACGGCTGTTTCGGGGGACATGGCCTTGGCTGTTTCTGCCATAAATCTAACACCGCAAAGAATAACCTTTTCGTAGTTTTCTTTGGCGGCTACCTGAGCAAGTTTGAAACTATCTCCCGTTACGTCGGCTAAATCTATTATTTCGGGGCGTTGATATGTATGTGCCATAATCACCGCTCCCGTTTGTTTTTTAAGTTCTTTTATTCGGTTAATAAGTTCCTGTTTTTCCATAAACTCACCTTGAAAAAAAGTATTTCATATCATTATACCACCCTGCATTTTGGGTGTCAATAAAATCGGCTTGTATTCTACCCCTTTTTAAGGGATATTTTTTCAAAAATTTCCATAGCGGATGCTTCATCACAAACACCGCTACCCTCAACCATAACGGTTGCGGTGCCACAGGCACAGGAAAGTCGCACACAGTCAGCAATATCTAATCCGCGGATAAGACCGATACAAAATCCCGCAAGGGTGCTATCCCCTGCACATACGTTGGATTTTACATCAACTTTAACGCCATCCACATCAAAAATTTCACCACTACAAAGTGCTTTCATACCCCTTTCCCCAAGGGTTAAAAGGATATTCTCTACCCCTTCATTATGAAGGTTTAACATTTCTTCGCTTATCTTGAGCGGGGATAATATAGCCACCCCAATAAGTTTCGCAAATTCGTGAAGATTTGGTTTTATGGCAAATGGTTTTATTTTTTTAATATTTTCTATGCCGATGCTTTCGGTATCTAAAAGCACCTTGCCACCTGCCTCTTTTATTTTAAGACAAAAATCGGTGAGCATATCTTCGTTTACACCCAGGGGGATACTTCCCGAAACGGCAACTAAATCCCCCTTTAAAAGCACGGATTTAATGCTCTCTAAAAGGTTGTAGAGGTCGGCACTACCTGCCACCGCACCCATTCGGTTTAATTTAACGCATTTATCATCACTGCGGATGGTTAAATTTTCTCTTATTCTGCCCTCGATTTGTGCCGAGATAAACTCCCCTGCTGTATCGTTTAGAAGATTAAGATATTCGGGGGTGTTTTCCCTTCCCATAAGGGCAAAGCAATATCCGTCAGCACCGAATTTTTTTGCAACACGGGATACGTTTACCCCTTTTCCTCCTGCTTCGCGGATTTCGGTATGCACCCTGCCTACCTTGTCGAAGTCAATTTGGTCACACATAAGGGTAACGTCTATGGCGGGATTAAGGGTAACGGTAATGAGTTTCATTTTTTAAGACCTCTTTGTGTTATCTACTATCCCCGACACATCGGGGATAGTAGATGAAAAACTAAATTATTTTTTATAAGATGCGATTTCGGCACGAACACTTTCGAGTTCGTCTGCTTCAAATACGGTGAACTTTACAAAATATTCTTTAGATTCACCGGGTTTAAGGGTTTTGAGGATACCGTTTTCACGAGCATACTTTCTTCCCATAAAACTGCAGTTACTGGGTTCAAGTCCGAGGGCATAATCTCTTGCCTTCATAGATTTCCATTCACCGAATTGGTCGAGGGTATCGGCTGAATATTCGAGTTTAACACCCATACCGATTTTTTCGTTGTAGATAGCCACTGCAGTAACGCCATCTTTAGATGCCATTTCGTGCATAAAGCATTGTTCGGGCCAGCCTGCTTCGGGAGCGATGATTTGGTCATATACGTCAACACCCTTTTCGGCTTCGGCATCACGGGGGATAACCTTAAGGGTGGGGATCATAACTTCAGCGCCTTCGTCAAGAAGGGGATATCCCATATTGCAATGATAAAGGATAAGGACTGCTGCATCCTCTCCGCCTTCGTTCATAACAACGTCCTTTACAAGGATAGATTTACCCTCAATAGTGTAGTTACGGGTAAGAAGGAGTTTATCGCCAAAAAGTTCTGCCTCACGCATTTTGCCCGAAATAGTAATTTTACCGCTTACGGGGTCACAGTCGTATGCAAGATTTTCACAAGCGGTGTTGGAAATTTTACCGTGAATACCATATTCAACACCTTCGTCAACACATCCTGCACCTGCATTTTTAAGTCCGCAAGTGGTCATAAAACCTGCGGTAAAGTTGGGGAAGAAGGTTTCTTCATCAAAGAAGGCAGGATTAGCATATCCTGAAGGGGCAAAATAGCCAAGGTTTTTGCCTTTGTATTCAAAACGATAAAGGTCAAGACAACGGTCGGCACAAACGGTAGCGTGAATACCCTCTTCATTCTTTGCCTGAACAAGACGGGTGCCGTCTCCTCTGCCGCCGCAAAGACGCATTTCTTCAACCGCATTGAGTTGGGAATGATGTCCGATTTTCATTTGTTTGCAATCCATAGTTAAAACTCCTTTTGGATAATTTGTTTTTTTATTTTCATTCATCCAATGATGAATATCTTACCTCATTGAGATACAATCCAACTGCAGGGGCGGTGCCACCTGCTTTGCTTCGGTCTTTACTTTCAATAATCGCAGGAATGTCTTTTGGATTTATTTTACCCTCTGCCACTTTTAGCAAAGTCCCTGCCATTATTCGTACCATATTATATAAAAATCCGTCGGCACACACCTTGAAGATAACCATATCTCCATCCTTTATAACCGAGGCATATTTAACGGTGCGGGTTTTATCCCCCTCTTTAGCCCCTGCGGAGCAAAAGGCGGAAAAATCGTGGGTACCGCAAAAATACTGTGCCGCTTCGTTCAATTTATCAACGTCGAGTTCACCGTATCGGCGATACGCTCTACCCTCAATAAAGGGGTCGCGGTAGGATGAATGATGAATAAGATAGATATATTCCTTTTCAATACAGGAATATCTTGCGTGAAAATCATCATCCACAATTTTACAATCAAACACCGCCACGTCATCGGGAAGATGTATATTCATTCCAAGCACAACCGAGCGGGGTGGAATTTCCTTTTCACTGTCGAAATGGGCACAGTACATATTTGCGTGGACACCGCTATCGGTGCGACTGCATCCCTTAATATCGGGACGGTGGCAAAACACCTTTTCCACCGCATCCTGCACCACGGTTTGCACCGAAAGAGCATTGTTTTGCACCTGCCATCCACAGTAGGAAGTGCCGATATATTTTAAGTAGATTAAATATCTCATATAATTACCGTAATAAGGGCGTAAATAATACCCTCTAAATAAATGTTTGATATAACAACCGCACCAATAAGCACCACAAAACAAACAATCGCAAAGTAATCTCTAAATGCGAGTTTCATTTGCTTAACCCTTGTTCTGCCCTCGCCACCGTGATAACATCTGCACTCCATAGCATCGGCAAGTTCAAGTGCCCTGCGGAATGAGGATACAAGCAAGGGTATAAGAATAGGGATAAGTGCCTTAAGACGGCTTTTTATTCCACCGCTTTCGAGGTCGGCTCCCCTTGCCTTTTGGGCGGACATTATCTTGTCGGTTTCTTCAATAAGGGTGGGGATAAATCTTAATGCTATGGTCATCATCATAGCAAAGGAGTGAACGTCGATTTTAATAAGGTTCAAGGGGGAAAGCACCCTTTCAATAGCATCGGTAAGTTCGGTGGCGGATGTGGTATAGGTCAGCACCGACCCCGCTATTACAAGAAGGCACACACGAAGTGTCATATAAATAGCGGTGGTAACGCCTCCAAGGGTTACCGATAAATTCCAACCGAAAATATCAAAGGCAAAAAGTTCTTGTCCGCTCTTAACGTAAAGCAGGTTAAGAATAGAGGTTATTCCCACAATGATAATAAGGGGTTTTAAGGATTTTATATACATCCTTACAGGAACGTTTGTGAGCATAACGTAGATAAAAAGTCCCACCGCGGTACAAAGAAGTGCCGCAAAGTTTTGGGATACAAATATAAGGGCAATAAAGGCAACGGTTAAAATAAGTTTAACCCTTGCATCCATTTTGTGAATAGGGGAACTACAGGGGAAAAACTGCCCGAAGGTTATATCATTAAGCATCTAATTTATAACCCTCCTTTTTAAGGCGGATAAGTTCTTTTACCGCATCATTTACCGAAAAGTTTGCAATATTAACGGGAAGTCCTTTGTTTTTAAGACTGATAAGCATTTTTGTAAGGGCAGGGAGAATAAGTCCCGACTGCTCAACAATATCGGTTTCGGCAAATATCTTTTCGGGGGTATCAAAAGCCACCGCTTCTCCCCCTTTAAGCACAAGCACCTTGTTGCATAATTTTGCTATATCTTCCATATTGTGAGATACAATTACCACCGAGGTATTGGTGGTTTTATTGAGTTCCACAATCATATCAAGTATTCTTTGTCTGCCTTTAGGGTCAAGACCTGCGGTGGGCTCGTCCAAAATAAGAATTTCGGGTTCCATAGCAACCACACCTGCAATAGCGGCACGGCGTTTTTCTCCCCCCGACAAATCAAAGGGGGATTTATTAAGCAAATGTGGGGGTAATCCCACAAGTTTTGATGCAGATATTACCCTGCGGTCAATCTCATCCTTTTCGAGTCCCATATTTGAGGGGCCAAAGGATATATCTTTATAAACCGTTTCGTCAAAAAGTTGATATTCGGGATATTGAAAAACAAGTCCGATTTTAAAACGGGCATCGTGAAGGGATTTTTTATTTGCAAAAATATCCTCACCATTTAAGGTGACACTTCCCGAAGTGGGTTTAAGGAGTCCGTTAAGCATCTGCACAAGGGTAGATTTACCCGAACCGGTATGACCGATGATGCCCACAATCTCTCCCTTTTCCACACAAAAATCCACACCCTTTACGGCTTGCTTCACAAAGGGAGTTTTTTGGGAGTAGATATATTCAAGTTTTTGTGCTTCTAAAAGTGCCAATTTAATTCTATCCTTCAAACGATTTTAGTATATATTCGGTACATTCTTCGGGGGTTAAAACGCTGTCGGGGATATTAAATCCCTCTTTGTTTAACATTTCTTTAACGTCGCAGGTAACGGGGAGGGTTAAATCTGCACTTCGTAAGATATCTCCCTTTGAAAAAACCTCACAGGGTGTTCCGTCGAGAATAATTTCTCCCGATTTCATAACCACAACCCTATCGGCATCGGTAACCTCTTCCATATAGTGGGTAATAAGGACTACCGTGATACCCTTTTCTTTGTTAAGACGTTTAACCGCCGAAAGCACCTCTTTTCGACCTTTAGGGTCGAGCATGGCGGTGGGTTCATCAAGAACGATACATTTTGGCTCCATTGCAAGAATACCCGCAATCGCCACCCTTTGTTTTTGTCCACCCGAAAGTTTGGTGGTGGAGTCCTCACGACACTCCCACATTCCCACGTCTTTAAGGGCGGTTTCAACACGTTGTTTGATTTCCTCAGGGGGGATACCTAAATTTTCGGGACCAAAGGCAACGTCCTCAAAAACCACGGTGGTAACGATTTGATTATCGGGATTTTGAAAAACAAGCCCTACGTTTTGGCGAATATCAAAACGGCGGTCTTCTTCCAAGGTGGATATCCCTTCGCAAAACACCTCACCGCTGTCGGGAAGATACATCCCATTCATAAGTCGGGAAAGGGTTGATTTGCCCGAACCGTTATGACCGATAATTGCGGTAAAACTTCCCCTTTCTATGTTTAGGGAGAAATTTTCAAAAAGTTTAATAAGGGGGGCATTTTCTTCCTCCCTGTAACTGAAATCTATATTTTTAATCTCAATAATGTTATCCATCTAAATTCAATGCTTTCTCCCACGGGGAATTTGATTTTAGTATATTATATATACTAGGGGCATAATACACCTATAGTAAACCATCTACCATAATACTATAAATCGGGTTAAAATGTCAATATAAACCTTCGCAAATAAAGGGGGTAAAAAAGATAATTTTAAAAAAAATTCAAAAAGTTAAAAAAAATGCTTGACAAACGGATAAATATTATGTATAATTCGCTTTGTCCTTTGCGGATTTAGCTCATCTGGTAGAGCGCCACCTTGCCAAGGTGGAGGTAGCGAGTTCGAGCCTCGTAATCCGCTCCACCATATTTTTATATGGCGGTATAGCTCAGCTGGCTAGAGCATTCGGTTCATACCCGAAGTGTCGTTGGTTCAAATCCGACTACCGCTACCAAAGGTAAGGCGGAAGGGTACTGAAACAGCTTTAGCACCCTTCCCCAAACCAAAAAACTTAATATGGCCCGTTGGTCAAGCGGTTAAGACACCGCCCTTTCACGGCGGTAACACGAGTTCGATTCTCGTACGGGTCACCAAAAATCCCTTAAACGAAAGTTTGAGGGATTTTTACTTATTACCTATTCACTCTTCACTATTACCTCCACCAAAAAATCTTGGGATTTTTGGAAGGTAAAAAGTAATAGTTAATAGTGAAGAAGTTAACGAAAGTTTGAGGTTTTTTCTTTTTTACTCTTCATTTTCTTCTCTATCATCCCCACATTGACATACGTATACTATTATGGTATAATTAAAATGATGACCTCTCCCCTCTTCTTTGGGAATACTTACACCAAAAGTTGGAGGTATTTTATGAGAAAAATTTTATCCGTTATTATTTGCTTTGGAATTTTAATGTCGGCGCTTTGCGGTCTTTCTTTCCAGATCGCATCTGCCGAAACCCTTTGGGGCATAGACGTATCCCACTATCAGGGCAACATTGATTGGAACAAGGTCAAGGCCGCAGGGGTGGATTTTGTAATTATCCAAGCAGGATACGAATACACCAAAAACCAACGATTTGAAGAATATTATGCCGGTGCAAAGGCGGCAGGTATCCCCGTTGGTGCCTATCTTTACACCTATGCCGATAACATTGACGAAGCCACCAAAGAGGCAAACACCCTTGTTAATAATCTTAAGGGCAAAACCTTTGAATGGCCTATTTACATCGACGTTGAGGAATCATCAAAATATTCAAAATATACAAGAGATTACGTTGCCGATCTTGTTTTGACCGAGCTTCAAATTCTTGAAGAGGCAGGATATTTCTGCGGTGTTTACACCTACACAAACTTCGCGAATAACTATATAAATATGTCTAAACTCTCCGCCTACACCACCTGGATTGCGGAATACAATTCCAAGTGCAACTACAAAGGTGCATACGATATTTGGCAGTATTCGTCATCCCTTTCGGTAAACGGTGTTTCATCCGCGAGATGCGATACAAACTACGCCTACGTTGATTTTGAACCCATTATCAAAGCGGGTGGATACAACGGTTTTGAGGCCGAGGATGATACCCCAAAAGAACCCGTTGTTTTGGAAGATAAGGTTATCATCGATGGCACGTCCACCACAAACACAAGGGTAAACGCAAATCATTATGCCACCACCGTTGAAACCGCAAACGGCAAACGTGGGGGAGAAAAATCCCTTAAACTCAATTTTAACGACCCCACCGGCAAGGCATCATCTACACAGGTTGGCGGTATGATGTTTTATGATTTCCCCACCTCTCAAGACCTTTCAGATTATGAATATTTATCCTTAGATATTTATCTCCCTCACGATATGACAGGCACCCACAATTTTCAGGTAAACTTTATTACCAGCGGTGAGGATGGATACAATCAAAACAACGATATAAGCGGATGGAAGGCAGGTTGGCACACCATTGTTATCCCCCTTAAAGAGGTTGAAATGGCAACCACCGCCAACTGGAAAAATATAAATATACTCCGTTTTACCTGGTTTAACAATGCCAATATGACCGAAGTAAACTATATGCTCCTTGGCAACGTTACGTTAAGTCAAAACGAGCCCGTTATAGAAGAGATTATCATTGTTTACGGCGACGTTGACAATGATGCAAAAATCGGGGTGGAAGATGCCCTTCTCGTGCTTCAACATTCGGTAGATAAAATTACATTCACCACCGATCAAATCACCGCAGGAGACGTAAATAACGATGCTCTTACCGATGCAACCGATGCCTTGTTAATACTTCAATTTTCGGTGGATAAAATCACGTCATTCCCACGATAAAATTGCAAAAGAAAAACTGCGATAGGATAACCTATCGCAGTTTTGTTTTATTTAGAATTGCTCAAACTGTCTCCTATATTCCTCAAACCAAGAGGGTGGGTTTAGTAACACGGTCTCATAATCAATAAGTTCATTTTCGGTAATTGAACTCGTTACAGTAGTTATAACATTATCGATGTAGATGTAGGTATTATCAAGAGTTTCAATCCGTCCACTATCAACGTATTTAACACCATCTACAATACCGGTAAGTTCAATTATTATTTTATTAACGTTTGCAAAACTACCGCCATTTTGGGGGGTGAGATCGATAAATTCCGAAATAGGCATTTTAATATGAGTCCACTTGTTTGCGGGAAGCCAAGCACTAATCAAAGGCCAAGTAGCGCCCGTTGTATCTTCAATATTGGTATTAACACTGAACTTCCAATTAAAAACAATCTCCTCAGTGGAATAAATATCCATTTCTATATAACTATAAGGCGTAATATTGTAGTTGTATTGAAGAGTTTTACTAAACTCCATTTGGTCAATGGTGGTGTTTATGCAGTAGGTGTAACTGCCCTGCGTTGGAGTGGGAGCACCGCTGTATGAATTTGCCTCTGTGAGTCCAATTAAATCTTCATTTGCAAAATTTGCGGTATATACTTCGCAACCTTCTTCGTTTTCGGCATCAAATAGCACTTCAACCGGGAGATAAAGTCCGCCACCACAAGTTACACCGTTTCTATATTCCTCAAACCACTCGGGAGGGTTTTCAAATACGGTATCGATGTCAATAAGTTCATTATCTTTACCTGCACCGTTCTTGGTTGCGATGATGTTGTCGAAGTAAACGTAGGTGTAATCGGGAGTTGTGGGATATCCATTATCAACAAGTTCAACACCGTCATAGATGTTGGTTAATAAAAATCTAATACGGTTAATATCGGTTAAAGAACCATCAAATTCACTGAATGCACTAACGGGCATTTTAACGTGATACCATCTTTCACCTGGAATCCAAGAATTATTCAAACCCCAGTTGGCACCGTTTATAGCGGCGGTATCGGTAGCGATATCAATATTCAAATTGCAAACAATTTCAATGTTAGAATATATATCAAACTCAATGTAATCATAAGTCGAAAGATCAACCGAGTCGGGGAAAGTGTAGTTTAACATCATTTGATTTCCCGTGGTTTTGATGCAGTAAGTATAATCCCCTTGAACGGGCTTTGGAGAACCAAATTGGATGTTTTCAGAAACGGGACCATAATGGGTGCCCTGTTGTTCGGTATAAATTCCGCAACCCTCACTAGTTTCACAATCGAAAAGCATAAGGGTATCGGGGAGTTGTGCTACTTCCACAGGGAATTTTCTAATCTTCTGAACGGAATATTGCAAAACGAGGAGTGCATCCACAGCACTTACTTCGCCATTTCCGTCAACATCGGCATAAAGACGGCGTTTTTCGTTAATTACTGTTTTACCAACCGAATGTTGGAGAACAACTAACGCATCAGATGCAGTAATTGCATTTTCGTTATCCACATTGCCGTAACGCAAAGCGGGAAGTTCATTTTGACCAAAAATTTTAAGTTCGTTTTCTTTTCCTGCGCCGTTTCTTGTGGCAACATAATTGTCAAAGTAAATTCCTATCCAAGAGGGGCGTTCTCTTTCTCCACTATTAAAAAGGGTACTATATTTAACAATATTTTTTAAATTTACTGAAATACGACTAATATTCTCTAAAGATGGAGAGCTGTCGCTTCCCACAAATGCAGAAACGGGAATGCTTATGTGCACCCATCCCTCACGAAGAACTGCATCTTCTACGGTGTATTCACTTTCTTCTTCTCCTACAAGGGTAACGGATAAATCGCAAACAATATTCATAGTAGGATAAACATCAAACTCTATGTATTCATATTCATTGGCATTAAAAGGTTGAGATGCGTTTTCATGCATACCTAAATATCCATTTAATGCGTGAACCATGTAGGAGTGTGTTCCTTCAACGGGTTCAGGTGCATAATAACCCATAACATATTCCATTTCTTTAACAGGTCCATGAGTTGAATAACCAATGTCGAAACCATTCTCCTCGGTTTCACAGTCAAAAATCTTAAAAAGGTCGTCGGAAGTTTGAGTATCGCTAACTACAACAGTACATTCATCATAGGCATAGGCACCAAATCCGCCACGTTCTACCTTAACAATGGTTGTGCCTGTTTTAAGCGCAGTAATTACAGCGGTTTGATTTACCAAATTATCAGGATATGCCACATTACCCTCTTCGCCACCGGTAAGTTGCAAACTTACAATTTCATCATCGGCTACAGTCCAGGTTTCGTAATTAGGGTTCCCAGTCGGAACAGAAGTTTCATACGCCAAATTTACTTCCGAAATATTCAGTTCTGCTTGTTCCCCGACTTTAAGATAAATAATATCTTTGTCGAGGGTTACGTAAGACTCATTTTCCTCTGCACTGGCAGGGACAATAATTGACAGGGATAATACAAGGGTTAAAAGAATCGCTATAACTTTTTTCACAGGGTACATCTCCTTTTCAATATTTTTGAGACCTTTCCACAATCATTATACATCAAAATTTTCAAAAAAGTCAATATTTTTTTGGCATAATGACTATGGGGTGCCTATATTATACTCGATTTGTAGAGCATTGTCAAGTAATAGAGCATATTTTATCATAAAATCAGAGGTGATTTGATGATTTCTTATGCCCCCTTTTATAAAACATTAAAGGAAAAAGGCGTTTCTACATACAAACTAATAAACGAATACGGACTTAGCCGAAGTTTACTGGATAGATTAAAACACAACAAACCCATAAGCACCGTAACACTTAACGATTTATGCACCATTTTGCATTGTAAGGTTGAGGATGTTTTGCTGTTTGTGGAAGACGAATAAAAAAGGCAGGTTGACGTTTCAACCTGTTTTTTAATTGAAAATTGAAAATGGAAAGTTGAAAATTGTGGTGTCGGGATAAATCCCGACGGATTTAGAAAAGGGAAATGTGGAATATTATGGTATTTCACAAATATCTATTATCTATTCTCTATTATCTCTTATCTATTATCTAATTCTCAATTTTCCTGTTGACCAACCGATAAATATTTGATAAAATAAATTCAACTTAAATTATAAAGGAAATATTTTTATGCTTACAAGTAAACAACGTGCCGCACTTCGCGGTCAAGCCAACAAAATGGAAACCATTCTTCAAATCGGCAAGGACGGAATTAGCGAAAATACCATAAATCAGGTTGATGATGCCCTCACCGCCCGTGAACTTATTAAACTTCGCGTTTTAGATAACTGTCCCCTCACCGCAAGGGAAGCATCGGATGAACTTTGCACTGCTTTAGGTTGCGACGGTGTGCAGGTTATCGGCTCCCGTTTTGTGCTTTTCAGAAGAAACGAAGAAAAGGCAAAATACGACGAATTTCTTAAAAAATAAATGAATACTGTTATTGGATGTCTTAATTCAAAATATATCCACGCATCTCTCTCCCCTTGGTGTTTGCTTTCGGGGGTAAGGGCCTTTGCTAAGGAATATCATAACCCACTTGTCTGGGAAGGCACCATTAACGGCGACCTTTTAGATTATGCTGCAACTATTGAGGAAATGTCCCCTCAGGTTGCGGCTTTTTCTTGTTATATTTGGAACGTTGAAAAGACCTTAACACTTTGCAAAATCTTAAAGGATAAATTAGACTGCAAAATTATTTTGGGCGGACCCGAAGTGGCGTATCGTGCAAAAAAAGTTTTGGAAGAATATGATTTTGTTGACTTCGTTTTATCGGGAGAAGGAGAATATAACTTCCCTCTTCTTTTGGATGAACTTAAAAATGAAAACGAAAATTTCCATAATATTTTTGGTCTGACTTTTAGAAAAAACGGTGAGATAATTCTTGTCCCCGAAAGAATAGAAACCACCACTCCGCCATCCCCCTTTTGCAAAGATTTTTTTGAAAATCTTCGGGGCAGGATTTGTTACGTGGAAACATCCCGCGGATGCCCCTACAGTTGTGCTTTTTGTCTTTCGGGCAGATGCTCTCCCCTTCGTTTTTTCGATATTGAGCAGGTGAAAAAGGATATAATTTCTCTTGCAAACAGCGGGACAAAAACGGTAAAGTTTGTTGACCGCACCTTTAATGCAAAGGAAAAAAGAGCCAACGAAATTTTAGAATTTATTTTAGAGAATATCGGCAAAACAATTCCAAAAAACGTTTGCTTTCACTTTGAAATCGCAGGTGATATTTTAAGGGAAAGCACCTTGGAAATCCTTAAAAAGTTCCCAAAAAATTCGGTGCAACTTGAAATTGGAATGCAAAGTTTTAATGAGGATGTTCTTAAAAATATAAATCGAAAAACCAACACAAAAAAATTGATTGAAAATATAAACACCTTAATTTCTTTTGGCAATATGCACATCCACATTGACCTTATTGCAGGTCTTACGGGGGAAGATTTTGAAAGTTTTCGTCGCAGTTTTAATATCGGTTATTCTCTTAACGCCCACATGTTGCAACTGGGATTTTTGAAACTTTTGCACGGTGCCGATATGCGAGAAAATTCTAATAAATATCCCTGCGAGTTTTTGGATATTCCCCCATATCAAGTTACAAAAACTCCTTGGTTATCGGCAGAAGAAATGGAGAAAATATCCCTTTGCGAAGATGCTTTAGAGCGAATGTATAACAGCGGAAGATTCTTAAAAACTCTTGAACTTTTAGGCGTGGGAAAAGAAATTTCCGCCTTTGATTTCTTTCTAAATCTTGGCGAAAGAATAAACGGAAACGGATTATCTCTTACAAAATATGCCGAAAATTTATTTGAAATTTTAAGTGAAAATTATGATAAAAAAATCCTTCGTGATGCCATCGTTTCCGACCTGATAATTTCGGGATGTCATTTGCAAATTCCCGAAGCGTTAAAGATAAAGGATAAAAAACTTTCGAAAATTAAGAAGAAATTAAACGCAAAAAACACTCAAAATAAATTCGCAATTCTATATAGCGAAAACAAAGTTTTGGTGTGCGATTATAACACATCCCCCGACCTTTTTGGTCGATACACCGCCACCTATTATCCAATTGAATATTTTGATGACGAAGAGTAACATTTTCCACTTTCCATTTTCAATTTTACATTTAAAAACAGGTTGACCGATTGGTCAACCTGTTTTTTTATGCTATTCTTTCGTCTCCGTAGAAGAAGAGGGCGACGGTGCCTTCTCCGCAATGGGATGCAATAATGGTGCCGATATTTACTATTTTAATTCTCTCCTCGGCATCGGGGAAATAGGGCAGAAATGCCCGGCGGGTTTCTTTTGCAAGTTCAATGCAGTTTGAATGGGCGATATAAAATTTATCATCATAATTTTTGCCGTCGCGGATGTGTGCCATTACCTCATCCACCGTCATTTTAATTGCAATTTTTTTGCTTCGTGCCTTGGTGTAATTTATAATTTGTCCCGCTTTGTTAAGTCGCATAATAGGACAAATTCCAAGCACACTTGCTATTGTGCCAATGGGACCCGATACACGTCCGCTACGCTTAAACATTGTAACGTCGGTAGAGAAAAATTGATGCTGAACGTTGTATCGACTATCGTAAAGCCACTTTTCGATTTCCTCCATAGATGCACCCTTATCTCGCATATCGGCGGCACTATCTACAAAGATACCGTATCCAACACAACTGCAAAGGGAATCCACAACAATTATCTTTCTTTCGGGATATTTTTCTCTTAATTTTTCAGCTGCTTCCACCGCATTATTGTAAGATGGTGTCATTCCCGTACCAAAGGCAATGTGAAGAAGGTCACCCTTCTTAAGAAGTTCTTCAAAATATTCCTCATAACGGAAGGTGTTGATTTGCGATGTAGAGGGCAAACTTCCCGCCTTTATCATCGAATAAAAATTCTCAAGGGCTTTTGGGTCTCTGCCCATATCGTCAACGTATTCTTCGCCATCGATAACGTAGTTATAAAAGATAACCGAAATATCTCTGCCGCTGATGTATTCATAGGGCAGGTCAACGGTTGATTCGCAGGAAAGAATAAAATTGTATTTCATAATATATAACTCCAATCAAAAATTATCGGCATCTTTTGCCAACACAAGGAATTATATGCCATGATATTAAACAAATCAATCTACCTTTGCATTTTACAACTATACACTAAATTCTGCCTTGGTAGAGTTGCAAAAACCTCACTCTACTGTGAGTAGAGTGAGGTTTTTTGATGTATAATTAATCCTGTTTATGCTTTTTAAAAAGCTTTTCAGATTTGTCTTTCGGTCTTTTCTTAACCACCGACCACAGTGTAATTATCAACTGAGCAGGAATACCTACAAGATAAACTCTCCAGATGTTCATTCCAAAGGTTAAAAAGGAAAGATGCAACGATAAAAGTCCGCTCCACATTAAAAGTGATATAATAAAATAATTTCTTTTGCGATTAAACCAAATGCTGTTGAATACGAGCCACACAATTCCCGAAACGGGTAGGGCATAAATAAAGAGCAACCAGGTTGGAATAACAGTCCCCCCCATAAGTTCAATAACCACAAAGGAAAGCACCGTAACAAACCACACCGCAAGTACGGCCAAAGCGGTGATTATTCCATGACTGTATCTACCCATCTTTCTTTTGCCATAAAATCTTTCATCCAGGGTGTGGTCTTCCTTAAAAAGATAGTCAAGGGTAACACCGAAAAGTTCCGAAATGCTAATGAGAACGGTAACGTCGGGAACCGACTCTCCCCTTTCCCATTTAGATACCGCCTTGTCGGTATAATTAAGTTTTTCGGCAAGTTCAAGTTGAGTCATTTTATTTTCGGTGCGAAGTTCTGTTAAATTTTTCGCAAAAATTTCTTTAATATCTTTCATAAAACGTTCCCAAAATTTTATAAATATTTTATTGCCTCCACCGCGATTTTGCATGCGGTTTCGGTATCCATTATCTCTTTGCAGTCAAGGCCTTTTGCGTGGCGTTCTTGATTCCACACGGCGGATAAAACCATCCCCGCTTTAACGCCCCTTGCGGATGCCACGGTAAATAGGGTTGCCCCCTCCATTTCGGATGCAAGTACCCCAAGTCGTTTCCACGCCGACCATTTTTCGGTTAGTTCATCGCATACGGGGGATGTTTCGGGGGAATGTTGTCCGTAAAAAGAATCCTTTGATTGAACGATTCCTACGTGAACCTTTTTATCAAATTTTTTTGATGCCTCGTTTAGTGCCGATACCACCGAAAAATCGGCAGTTGCAGGGAATTCAATAGGGGCATAGTGAAGGGCGGTGCCTTCTTGTCGGACAGCCGACGTTGCGATGACAATATCTCCGCCGTCAACCTCTAAATTTATGCCTCCGCAGGTTCCAATGCGAATAAAGGTGGTAACCCCTGCCTGAATTAACTCCTCAACGGCAATCGCGGTGGATGGACCACCTATTCCGGTAGAGCAAACAAAAACTTTTTTGCCTTCCACCTCGCCCAAAACGGTGCGATATTCTCTTTTATGGGCGATAAAGGTGGGGTTTTCAAGATATTTTGCTATTTTGTCTACCCTGCCAGGGTCTCCCGGCAAAATTGCAAAGTCGCCCTTAATTTCGGGACTAAATCCCAAATGAAAAAGTTCCGATTTGTTGGATTCTTTTAACATATCGCACCTCCAAGAAAAAATTCTATCCTTTATTATAACATCCCTTTCAAAAAAACGCAAGTGCGAAGAGGGGATTGAATTTTAGCAAAATTTATATTAAAATGTAGTAAAATATCGAAAAAACGGCGGTGAAAAAATGTATAAAACCCTTAATCAGCATAACCACAAAAAGTTTGGATGCAAGGTATATAAACTGTCCATTGAGGGTGGTTTCACCTGTCCTAACCGCGACGGCACAAAGGGTGTGGGTGGATGCATTTTTTGTTCCGCCTTCGGTAGCGGAGAATTTGCATCACCTAAAACGGGAAACATTATTGACCAACTTGAAGAGGCAAAGAAGAGGGTTGAGGGCAAAAACAAAGGCGGAAAATATATGGCGTATTTTCAGTCATTCACAAACACCTACGCCCCCGTAGACATCCTTGAAAAAATGTATCTCGAAGCGATAAAACCCGATTATATTGTAGGATTATCCATCGCCACCCGTCCCGATTGTATTGATAAACATATAGTTGAACTTCTTAAAAAAATAAACCAAATCAAACCCGTTACGGTGGAGTTAGGACTGCAAACATCCAACGAAAAAAGCGGAGAATTTATTAACCGATGCTACACCAATGAGGATTACATCCGCTCGATGAAGATGCTAAAAGAGGCAAATATCGAAACCGTAACCCACATTATTTTAGGACTCCCCTTTGAAACCCAAGACGATATGCTCACCACCACGAAATTCGCCATAGATAACAAAACCGACGGAGTAAAATTTCATCTTCTCCACGTGGTAAAGGGAACAAAACTTTGCGAAACTTATGAAAAGGGAGAGTTTGAAACCTTATCCCTTGAAGAATATGCCGAAATTCTTAAAAGGTGTATATCCCTTTTGCCAAAAGATACGGTAGTCCACCGCATAACCGGGGACGGGGATAAGAAAACCTTGGTCGCCCCCCTCTGGTCGGCAGATAAAAAATACGTACTAAATTTCCTTAATAAATATTTAAGTGAATAAAAAAACGAAACTACCCGAAGAAGGAGAATCCTTTTCGGGTAGTTTTTATAATTTTATACTGTTTTGAAGAAAAAGTTTCCTACTAATTTGCTTTGGTAATCTTGCTTACCAATACTTCGTTTGTTGCAGAATCCAATGAGATTGCAGAAACTACAACCATATAACCATCAATTTTTCTTACATACAAATCGTTAACAAACTTTTGTCCCGATGATGTAAATTCACAACTTACTTTTGCATAGGCGTTTCCTGCAATTGTGCGATAACTTGTTTTGCTAACCACACAAGATGAGCCAAAACTTCTTGAGTAATTTTGCATCGCAATATCAATATATTCTTCTTCATCTACAAAAGAAAATTGAGGCAATTTTTCAAAAGCAAAATATATGAAACTGCCCTTTTCTTTTGAAATAAAGTAACCACCGCATTCGGTGTTTTCGTTTTCCGATGCTGTATAAAGGGAACTATCACCATTTTCATAACCTTCGGGAAGAACAAACTTTATGTCTGCCCATTCGTTTACATATTCCTTACCGTCAAAGGTGCCCTTGGTGTAGGATACTTCTTTTTTATCGGTTGATTCGTACTTATTATCTTTGCTTTCATCTGCGTAATCATCTACGTTTCCGATTACTTCACTATTTACACTACCTGTGGCGGTTTCCTCCCTTGCAACACAAGCACCGATTACTGCAAGACCTATAATGCCAAAGATTATTGCACCGATTACCAAGGCAATAATTATACCAACAATGCATCCGGTCTTCTTTTTCTTTTTGGGTTGTTGGGGCATTTGGGGTGCTTGATAGGGTTGTGTGGGTTGGGGATTTTGAGGCGCCACGGGTTGATAAGGTTGGTCGGTGGGCATTTGTTGATACCCGTAGGGCTGACCTGCATTGTATTGATTGGGTTGAGGTTGGCCTACATTAACCTGTGGTTGTGCTTCTGCAACAATAAATTCTGAACTTCCGCAGTTATTGCAAAAAGCATATTCATTTGGCATAATAGCACCACATTTTTTGCATTGTTTATTCATTTTTTCTCCTCCAGTTTATTCTTTTTAGAATAAACCTATTATATCATTCGAGAAAAATATGTCAAGAAAAAATATATGCCGACAGCATAAAATTAAAACTTGCAAAACAGCAAAAAAATCCGCTCTCATTTGAGGGCGGATTTTGTCTTTTATTCTATTACGGACGAAGTCCCATACCGCCTTCGAGGGTAAGGGTTTCACCGTTCATATATTTGAAGTCGGGGGATGCGAGTTGCACACAAACGCGACCGATTTCGGTTTCGGGGTCGCCGTAATGTCCTGCGGGGGGCATTTTTACGTTTGCCTTAAATGCTTCGGGATATGCCTTTTCAAAGTTTTCGAGTTGGGCAGTCCAAGCAAGGGGACAAACGACGTTTGTATTGATACCGTCGATAGCCCATTCGGTGGCGGCAACGCGGGAAAGTCCACGAATACCTTCCTTTGCGGCGGCGTAGGCACATTGTCCGTAGTTACCAAAAAGTCCTGCCCCCGATGCGAAGTTGATAATGCTTCCCTTGGTCTCTTTAAGATAGGGATAACAGGCCTTCATATAGTAGAAGGTAGCGTAAAGTCCTGAATACATAGCAAGGTCAAATTGCTCGGTGGTGTGGTCTTGAATAGTAACACCCGATGCCGATGCCTGAGCGTTATTGATAAGCACGTCTATTCTGCCAAATTCGGCAATGGTTGCTTCTACAACCGATTTTGCGGTGGCTTCGTTATCGTTATTTGCGGAAATATCGGCAGAGAAGATAAGCACCTTGATTCCATAATTTTTCTCAAGTTCTTCCTTTGCCTTTTCGAGTTTAGATACGTTTCTTCCTGTAATAACGAGGTTTGCCCCCTCTTTAGCATAGGCGGTGGCAATACCGTAACCGATAGAACCACATCTGCCGTCAGATAAGGTTGCAAATCCTGCTCCTGTAATAATAGCGGTTTTTCCTTTTAAAAATCCCATATTTTTCTCCTTTTTAATATTAGAATGATGTTATTTTGTTTACTGTATATTGAAGGATGCGAAGGGCATCGTCTGCCTCTACCTTTCCATCATTGGTTACGTCGGCGGCGGAAAAATCATTTCCGCTGAGGACAATTTTATCCACCGAGTGTTGAAGTGCCAACAATGCATCACCTGCACTGATTTCGCCATCATTATTAACGTCGCCCAAGGTATAAGGGTTAGCAATTTGATATTCGGCATCTTCTAACTTTGCAAGGTTGGTAACGTATGCCTTTTGAAGGTCGGTAAGTGCATTATATGCCGTTCTTGCCTTCGAAACTGCAATAGCATTTGCTTCGGTTACCTTATCGGGAAGAGCGTTTATAGCATCAACAACGGCCTTTGCGGCGGCTTTATCGGCGGCTACCTTATCTTCAGCAGAGAGAACGCCTACACTAAATCCGTCGATATAAACGGTACCGCTCTTGCTATCTTCAACCATAATTTCCATACGGTTGCAGGTTGCCAAATTGCAGGCATCGGTGGTGTTAAGACCTACCAAATTATCAAGGGCAAAGGTATAGATAGTAAAATCGGAATTTGCCTTCAAAGTGGCGGAATAGGTTTTGGTAGATTCTGTATCGGAAAGGGGTGCTTTCCAAAGATTTACTCCCGTTTGCGTACCGAAAAGAAGACTTACCTTCTTATCTCTTGCGTCGGGGTTTTTAATGGCAACCGATATAGTTTTATAGGTTTGGGCGGGGAAGGGCATAAGATAATATCCATAGAAAAGGGTTGCACCTGTAGTGGTGGCAGCACTTGTTTTGTAGGATACCTTAAGTGAACCTGTTCCCTCATAACGAACGTTATTATCTACGGTAAGGGTGCTTAGGGTCTGACTTGCAACGCCTGCTTGCCAGGTGGGCTCTTCCTTACCCGATGCACCAATGTTGATATATACGGAGGTATCTTCGCAATACATCCAATCGTTAGAGCAAAAATATCCCGTCATATTTCGGTCGCTACGATAGGGTATCGCAGGGACTAAATAGGAGTTGCAAAGATTAGCGGTAATTGAGTGAGAGTTAAAGGCATAGGTGAAATTTTTGGGATTTTTCATATCCTCGTGCCAAATTTTCACCATATTTTTAGATGTAATCTCCGCCTTTGCAGGGATAAACATTCCATCCTTTTCGGAGATGGTAAATCCGTGAACACCAATACTGTTATCGAGGGTGGTAAGACCATCTGCAACACCGTCGAAGGTGATAAAGATAGCACCATTTCTCACCTCATAAGTTTTAACGGTGGGGGCGTAATAGTTTGCTTCACCATATCCACAGAAGTTGTGGGCGGCGGCAAGACCTGCACGGGTACCACCGGGTTTTTTGGTGTTGGGGTGGATGGGAAATGCAATAGAGGGATCGGGGGGATTAGAATAGGTATAACCCACGTCGTAGAGGGGGATGTTTATGATGTGGGGACTTTCTTTACAAGCATCGGAAATCTCCTCTATCCATTTGGGGATACATTGTGCATCGTGATGATAGGGTTGGTTGGCAATATTTATAACAATGGTGGGCATTTTCCCATCGGCAAAACCGAATTTTTTACCGTATCCTTTAGAAAGTGCCTGAATTGCCTCTTTGTAATATCCGAGTTCGTTGGGTTTTCTGTCAACGTTAGATTCACCTTGACACCAGAAGATACCGCCAATGTTAAGACCTTCCATAGGTGCAATCTTGGTGTTATACATAGCGGACATATCGGTAAATACCGCGGTCTTGGTGGATGCCTCATTTTCGGTGATATAAAGTCCGTTAAGTTCAAGACAAGATTTTACCATTTCGTTTCCGTCAATTATCTCGCGGGATAACCAGGTTTGGATATTGGTAGAACCGAGGGCGGCGTTAATAATACCAACAGGAACGTTAAGTTTTTCACGCATTACCTTGGCGGCATAATATCCGTTGGATGATACCCCAGCAATATTTGCACCTTTAGAGGCATCTAACCAGTTAGCACCGTCAATATCGTAACGGGCAGGTTCAACGGGAATACCACTGCTACCAATGGGGTCTCCTACCATATAGAGTATTCTCATATAGGTATCGTTTGCATTTGCCATTTCTTCGGCACCGCCTATTTCCCAATCCAAACGATATTCCATATTGGACTGACCTGCGGCAAGCCAAAGTTCACCAACAAGAACGTTGGTAATGGTTTTCATAATAGTTCCGTTTTCTTTAATTTGGATGCTATATACGGTGTAGTCGCCCTTTCTGGCGGGTAAGGCAATCACCCATTCGCCTGCCTTGTTAACGGTGGCGGATGCGGTATCTACAAGGGTAGAACCTGCATAAAGTTCAGCCGATACAACCTTACCGCTGGTAGACATACCAAACAATTTCATATCCTTATTTTGTTGGAAAAGCATATTGTGGGTAAAGAAGTTGGGCATAGAAAATCCTTGCTCAACACCCGCTGCATATTTATCGTAAAGGGCCTTCTTTTGAAGATATACAGAATAGTTAGCAGGCATAAAGTTCACATACATTCCTCTACCATTGGCAATCATTCCCTCAATAGTGGCAAATTTACCTGCCAATGATTCATAGTTTGATACCGTAACGTTGGGAAGTGCAGAAATAAGTTCTGCAACGTCAACTTCGGCAACTAAACGGGTATCGTAATAATCTTTACTGCAAAGGAAGATACTGTCGATATTCATATCGGTTTCTTTGTATGCTCCGGTGTAGTTAAGAAGGATAAAACGAAGACGGTTAATGTTGTTTCCAATACCGGGATAGGTGGCATAATATGTACTTAAATCTTGACTCAAACGATTCCAGTTTCCGTTCATAGCAATAGGACTGTCATAGTCATATCCCGTACCGTCAACGCTAATGGCTGTATCAATGAGGTGCAACTGAAGATTGTAACTGCCCGAGTGTGCAACGTCGGATTTATACATTACTTCTATATATTTGTATTTAGAAATGTCGATATATGAGTGATTAATGTCGAAATAATATCCGTAAGGATTAAGAAAGTTTGCATTGGATGAAGGCATATCTATTTTCAAACTGCCTGTGCCTTCGTATCTTGTGGCGTTGTCGATTGCCTTGGTTGAATTTCCACCTAAAGCCAAATCTGTGGTGGCGTTAAAATCGGCGGTGGAATCGAATCCGTTAAACAAAACACTGGCGCCCAATCTTCCTGCCAAAAGTTGATTGTATGCATCCTTCTTTTGAAGAAATGCACCGTAGTTAGCAATAACGAAGTTATAGTATGATGCCACACCCGAAGTTGCTTGTTGTTCAATGGTGCTAATAGATGCACCGACGGTGGAAAGATTATCTATGGTGGGGGTAGGAAGGTTGTTGATACTTGTTTCAATATTGTTGATTAAAGTATCTCTTTCGTTTTTGTAGGTGCTATCGCAAAGGACAATACCGTCGAAGTTAATATCCATTTCCATATAACTTCCGGTATAGTTTAGAAGCACCAAACGAATACGGTTAAATCTACCCTTCATCCCTGCTAAGGTTTCAAAGGGGGTGCTAAGGTCGATGGTGGCTTTGCCCCATCTGCCTGCAACCATATCCACAGCAACCTGATAATCATAACCGCTACCGTCAACGCTTACCGAGGTATCAATAAGACGTGCCTGTAAAACGAAGGTACCGCTGAGGGTTGCTTTACTGCAGTAATATATTTCTAAAAAGTTGTAGTCGGAAAGATTATGATAAGAAGTTCCGTCAATATCGGTATAAAATGCGTAAGGATTTATAAATCCTGCATTGGTGGCAGGCATATCTATTTTCAAACTTCCCACACCTTCGGACATACTTGTAGTATCCAAAGATTTAGTGGCACTGCCCGCAAGAGATATAGCACCCACACGGTTTACGTCGTCAGCCGAGTTAAAACCGTTAAACATAACGGCTTTCCCGGATGTTACTGCACTTGCGGTGGAAGCCATACCAAAACCAAAACTGCCAATCACCATCAAAATACAGAGTAAAACGCAAAGTGAAATGAAAATAATCCTTTTCATAATCGCACCTCACAAAAAATAAATTCCGCCATATTAAGTTATTTCAATAATAAAATATTTTACCTTTTTTGTCAATAATAAAGTAACGAACAAACCGCCGAGAAGTTGACTTCTCGACGGCTTATATTATTATAAAAATTTAAGATTTATTAAAGTTCCCATTCGGCAAGCCAAGCGGAAAATTCTGAATAGATAGTTTCCATTTCTTTTTCGAAATTTTCTTTATCATTCATAATATATTGCTGTCTACCATCTTTGAAAGCGTCGGCATATTCGGTAGTGGTGGTGTATTCGCCATTCTTAAGGGCGGTGTATGCCTTTTTAGAAAGTGCTTCCGCCTTTTGTATGTTCAAAATAAGGTCGTTAAATTCGGTGGCGTTAACCTGTTTTATGGTGTTAATCATTTTTTCAAAATATCCATCCACAAAACCGTAATTAAATTGAGCACCATCTTTTTCTATAAAATTCAAGGCATCGTCGGGATAAAGATAGTCCTTACCTGCGTCAAATTCGGCGGTATAGGTGGGCCAAGAGCAAAGGAAATTGACGTATTCGTACATATTGTAAACGTCAGATACTACATTGGTAGATGCAAGTTGTTGCCAAAGTTTCAGCTTTTCACTCATTTCACTGGTATCTACCTCGGTATAGGTTGCATCCTTTATGCGATAGGAATATTCGTAACCATATTCATCGGTATAATCACCAAACTCAAGGGTTCCAACAACCTTAATCGCCCTGTCGGTAAACTTAAAACTATCGCCATCCTTGGCATAAATAGCCATTGTGTTGGAAAGTTCTTTTGTGTTGGGAACACAGAAAGGACAACTTTGATAGGGCAAATTCATAAGATACATAAAATTCCCCGAAATTGGAGAAAGTGTAGACATATATCCAATAATGTTTACCGTTTGACCGTCAAGTTTTTTCATATCTTCAACACTGTTTGCCTTTGAAAAACTCAAGGTGTTGCTAATGGTTTTCTCATCATTTCCACAGGCGGAAAACGTCGTTAAAACAAATGCTAAACAAAGAACAATAATTAAAAATTTTCTCATTCGTTTATACCATCCTTTTTAGACATATTAAGGGTGCAAATTATTGTGGGAAGTACACTAATTACAAAAACCACTGCCATAATTGCAATCTCAAGGGGATAAATTTTTGCCACATCCAAAACAATGCCCATTGATGCAACGTATCCACCCATAAGCATAAGACAAATTCTTGAAAACACAAAGGCAAGTATGGTGGATATAAATCCGATTATACTGTTTTGAATAATATAAACAAGGTTGATTTTATTCATACCGATACCAATGAGTCGCATAAGTGCAATTTCTTTTTTGGAATCGTACATATTGAGCAACGTGATAACCGAAATAATAAAGATATTCATTATGAGAATAATAAGACAAAGAATGTAAACAATTTGGGTGCTCATATCAACGTTTTCAAGCACCTCGCGAAGCACTTCGGATGGATTGATAACCAAAAGTTTTGAGTTTTCGCCATATTCTGCAGACAGTTGACTGTAAGCGTTAAAACTCTTGCTCTTCACAAGGATAGCACAAACCTCGCCGTGGTCACCGTGGGTTTCTTCCCCTTCCCCGTGATCAGCATCTTCGCTTTCGTGATCGTGATTATCGGATTCTTCGTGATGCTCATCTTCGGTGTGTCCGCTCTTTGTGTTTTCATCCTCGTGGGTAGTATCTTCTTCGTGAGACTCTTCATCCTCTCCCCCGTGGTCGTGGGTTGCCCACACGGTTTCGCAGGGAGTAAAAATAACGTTATCGTATGCTGTTTTTGTTTTAGAAAGAATACCTACAACCGTTAAGGGATTCCCCTCGTGAGCGTGTCCTCCTGCGGTAAGTCCGTGGGATGTAACAAGGGTCGAGCCGATATCGAGTCCATACTTTTCAGCCACAGCCGAGCCGATTACACACTCAAATTTTTCTTTGTAAAGACATCCCTTTTTAACCGATTTCCCCTCAAGAAAATCGGGGCTTGTACCAACGATTTTTGCACCGTTGTAGGAATCCCCCATGGTAAAGGGCACTACCTTGTTTACCCTTGTATCCTTTTGCAAATTTTCAACGTATTCGTAGGATATTGTACCAAGGGGTTTTTCGGTAAAGAACATTGTATTCATTGCAAGTTGTGTTGATGAGCCCGAAGGACCGATTATCATATCGTAATATGCGGCGGTGGATTTAAATCCGCTATCGACCTGCTCGGAAATGTTGTATGCAAGAATACCAACGCAGGCAGAAATAACAATGGATATTATAATAAGTATTATCTTGGCTTTTTTAATCGCCATATTTTTAAGTGCAAACTTAAACATCTCTTCTACCCCCCGTTACCTCATTCATATCAATAATATGATCAAAATATTTACCCAATCTTTCGTCGTGGGTAACGGCAATAAGGGTCTTGCCCTTGGATACTTCAATGAGTTGTTTTATAACCGCCTCGCCAATGGAGAAGTTAAGATTTCCCGTGGGCTCGTCGGCAAGAATAATTTCGGGCTTTTTAACAATGGCTCTTGCAATAGCAACCCTTTGTTTTTCGCCACCTGATAGATGCTTAACCTTTTTATTCTTTTTATCTAAAATTTCCAAGGAGTCAAGCACGTTATCCACGTCGGATATATCTACCTTTTCAAGGCGAAGAATACCGATATTATCCATAACGGTCATTTCGGGAATGAGTTTGAAATCTTGAAAAATATATCCAATCTTTTGAATTCTAAATTTATCCTTTTCTTTTTGACTCTTTTTAGACATATCCTCACCGGCAATTTCAATACTGCCGGTTTCGGGAGAAAGAATTCCTGCAATCATATTAAGAAGGGTGGATTTTCCGCAACCCGATGCCCCTAAAAGCATATAACTTTTACCCTTTTCAAAGGTAATATCACTATAATCTATTGCCGTTTCGTTGGCAAAATGTTTTGAAACGTTTTTTACGTTTATCATAATACTCTCACCTCAATTATATATTTAAACTAAAAAAACAAACTCTAAAAAAGCATAACAAGACAAAAACTGTCATCAAAAAATGATACAGTTTGCCTTTATTTTGCCTTAAGGGTTTGTTTTAAATAAAGAATATTAAATTGAGAGTTTAATCTTGTTTACAACTAAATTTACACTTTGTTTTTTTCGAGGGCAATACAAATTCACATTTGAAAACAGGATAAAAACAACCGTTTCAAGTGATAAACAAATAAAACCTAAAAGAAAAATTCGATAAAGTTTTTGGAGATATGAATTAGCATGACAAAATTGACAATCTTCACCTATACACTGGTGAAAATGGCCACAAATTGCAGAGCCAATAGCGAAAAGAACACTTATGCAAAGCAAAAACACAAGCACACGACCTAAAGTTCTTTTCATAATTTCACCCCACAAAAACAAAATAATACATCAATATAATAATAAAATATTTTCCCCCTTTTGTCAACAAAAAAGACACTCCCCAGAGAGTGTCTTTTTTATTTTCATCAATTTTCTCGTTTTAATTTTCTTAATATTTTCACCACGTTACAATGCCAATATTACTTGCCATACCGCAAGTAAAAGTCCGAGCACGGTAAGAATTGTAACAAGCAGGTTATTTCGCTCGGAATAGATAAGAGACAAATCCCCTTCGAGCAATTCGAGAAGATATTTAACCTCTTCAATAATAGGTGCAACGTGCTGACTCGTCAACAACATAGCACTCAACTCGCCAATTTCGGCAATTTGAGTTTGTTCGACCTTCTCTAACACCTTAATAATTTTACGTCTGAAATCGCGGGTGGCTTTAATGCGTTTATAATAAGATACGTGTGCATTCTTTCGGCGTTCGGTTTGGAATACTAAAACCTCATTTATCAACGCCTTTAGCACCATTACAAATTCAACGGAAAATAAAATTCCGTGATTAACGGTCAGCGGACATTCCTCCATAAAGAAATATGGATTGCATCCCCCATAGGTTGCGGTGCCAAATTGAATTTGTCGGTCAATGTATTCTTTTTGGCGAGGAGTCCTTAGCAAATTCAAAAACAAGAATGCCTCTTTACAGGCATAAATGCGAATAAAATCTCGGCTTCCCCAATTCAATTCAAGACGTTCTTTTACTAGTTCATCGGGGACAAACTCATATCCCTCGTCCCCCGAAAGCATACCGTAAAGAAGTTTGCTTTGCTCCTCTTCAATCTTTTCAAGATTGTCGTAATCGCCGAATTTTGTAACCTCAATCATAATGCTTGACTCGGTATGATTTTGAAGTCCCAAAACGTCTTTAATCTTAGTTGCAAGTGCCGCACAGGATAGATTACCGTCGGCAAATTCATATCCCACGTGGACACCCGATTGTCGAATAGCAATAACCTCGTCAGACGTTATTCCTCGCATTTCATAGTGAAATGATAGAGAGATAATATCCGATTCCTCAAAATAGGAACACATCACACAAAATTTATCCGGTCCTTTGCTTTCATCGCCAAGATGAAGATCCTTTAGAAAAACTCGATATACCTTATAGGTTTGACCGCCACCCCTCAAAAACTTTTGAGCGATTTGCATATCGCTAATATTGGCATCATCGAATTTCATATCTTCGTCATACACTTCAACCGACTCAAAACGTTTTTTAATCGCGTTTATAAATTCCTCTCCGCTCTTAAAAACACCCGAGGGATAATAAAATGCATGTGATATATTTACGTTAATATTTTCAACCATAGTATCCTCCGCGTTTTTGCAAAAATAATTTACCGTAAATTATTTTATAGATTATTTACCAAAGATTTACCTTCCCAATCGGGGTCAAAACCTATCCCCATAACATCGGCGATGGTGGGGGTAATATCCAAAATCGAAACGTTTTCTAACTCTTTGCCCTTTTCAAAGTCGGGGCCAAAACAAAATACGGGAACGGTCATATCTTCGGGAAGTTCGCTGCCGTGGGAGCGGTCGTGTCCGCCGTGGTCGGCAGTTATAATAACCGAATATTCATCCCCAAACTTTTCTATCATTCGTTTTGAGTTATCAATAGCGATGGATACCCTGCGGAGATATTCCTCACTCATCCATCCGTTATCGTGTCCGCCCTTTTCGTCGGTATCCACCATATATAGGAAAACAAAATCGGGTTTAGCATTTTCAATAATTTTTTCCGCCTCATCGGTGAGGAGTGTATCCACACTTTCGCCGGTGTAGGCATTGATATATGTTGAATACTTAAGTGCCCCCGGGCAAGATATATCTCTCAAAGGTTCCCAACCGTAAAACATAGCAGATACCCCACCGGAATTTACAATTCTCTCAAAAATTCCCGAAACAGGACGCACCTGAGGAACGTAGGTGTTGGACAAAATTCCGTGTCGCTGAGGAGTTACCGAATGGGTCATAGAAAAATGACAAGGGAAGGTAACCGAGGGGGACACCGTTTGCTCATTGTAACTATAACTGCATATCTTTTCGAGCTGGGATACATAAGGATTGCCACATTGTTTTAATCCATCGGGTCTCATCCCGTCAATGGAAATTAGGATAACTTTTTTATCCATAAAATCACCGCCTTGAATTTAGTATAACATATCGTAACCCTCTTAACAAGAAAATTTATTTTATAATGTAATATGTTACAAACTGAAAAGTTGACAATGCAATAATAAATAAGTATAATAATATTACTTTAATAAAAGAACGGATACGATAATAATGGAAAAACAATCAAGCATACTTCGAGCAATTTCGGTGGACGGCAGTGCCTTTATTCACGCGGTTGATGCCACCGCGTTGGTTGCCACGGCTCGTGAAATTCATAACACTTCCAAAACCATGACCGCAGTACTAGGCAGAGCTTTAATTGCCTGTTCCTTAATGAGTGTGCAATTAAAGGGTGAAAAAAACACCCTTACCTTGCAAATTCAAGGGGATGGCCCTGCAGGAACGATACTTTGCGTTGGAGATAGCAAAGGCAACGTAAAAGGATATGCCCAAAATCCCGATGTTGAACTGCCTCCCAACGATTTAGGAAAACTCAACGTGGGGGGTGCTATTGGTAATGGTACTTTGCACGTAATAAAAGATTTGGGGATGAATGAACCCTACCACGGAATGTGTGCCCTTGTTACCGGTGAAATTGGTGAAGATATTACCGAATATTATGCCACCAGCGAACAAATTCCATCAGCTTGTGCCTTGGGTGTTAGGGTAAATCGAGATTTAAGCGTAAAATCCGCAGGAGGATTTTTGTTGCAACTACTCCCCAACGCCGACCCCGATATCGTTACAAAGTTGGAAGAAAATTTAGAAAATATCGGCTCGGTTTCGCAAAAAATTGCGGATGGAATGACTCCGTTGCAATTGGTGGAACAGGTCTTTGCGGATATTCCTTTTGACATTTTAGATGGAAACGAAGTTAAGTTTTCCTGCGGTTGCTCCAGAGAAAAATATTCCCGTATTTTAGCAACCTTAAATCAAAAGGATTTGAAAAGTTTGATAGAAGAAGACAAGCCCGTAGAAACGGTTTGCACTTTTTGTAATACAAAATACGTTTTCGGAATTGATGAATTAAAACAATATGTTAAAGAATAAAAATTCCCTCCTATGGTAGTACCGTAGGAGGGTTTTTAATTTATATCTTCTTAATAAACACACCGCAATCTTGGCAGTAGTGTACGTTTTTTATTTTAGAAACTTCGGTTAGTTTCACCTTGTCGGATATTCGCACCTTACGTTTATCTAAAAGTGATACCCACTTTAGCACAAAGGGTGAGTTAAATGGCACGTATCCCTCCACCATTTCCTTTTGACAATATGGACAAATCATAAAATCAACTCCTTAAAAATATTTTATCACATAAAATATTTCCTTGCAATAAAAAACTTGATTGTTCACCGCGTATCTTTTTTAATCTTTTATTAATTGATTTTATCTTAAGATATTTAAAATTCAAAATTCGTTATAAATTGATCTTAAAATGATAAGATTCCGACCACTTACGCAATCGGAATCTTTGATTATTCAATATTAATATTTATGTCCGTCAACTATATATCCGCATTTAGTACATTTCTTTGTTTTCACCGTGCGAGTTTTTATAGTTGATCCTCCAAACCAATTAGGCTCTATATGATCAAAGCCCTGTCTCTCTCCTATAGTCGTCAAACTCCCCCCGCATTTTGGGCAGGTTGCAAAAAGCTCATTAAGAAACGCTGCATTTGGATTTCTTTTCATATTTTTTCTCTCCTCTAAATATATTAACCGATTTTGGTTAATATGATTATATACCACATTCGGTTAATATGTCAATAGGGAGGATTGAAAAATATGATTTCCTATGATAGACTTTGGCAAACGATGAAAGAACGAGGCGTTACGCAATACGCACTCATTAAAAAATACAACGTCAGTCCCGCTCAAATCACCCGACTCAAACGAAACGAAAGCGTCAGCACCCATACCATTGAAACCTTTTGTAAAATATTAAAGTGCAACGTTGAAGATATTATGCAATTTATTGACGATAATGAATAACCCCCATCCATAAATTTGGACGGGGGTTTTGTTATAAACTTTTTCACACAATCAATTTGCTTTCAAATTTTCCAAGTATTGTGTAGGGGTGATTTTTAATCGCTCCTTAAAGCAACGGTTAAAATTTCGTAGTGACGTAAATCCGCTATTATAGGCACACTGTAAAATAGTTTGCTGGGTGTTTTCCATAAGATAGCAGGCGTGACTAAGGCGATAGTGGGTCGTATAGGAATTAAATGAAATGCCAACTATCTTCTTAAAATGACGGGAAAGATATGAATAATCGTATCCCAAATTTTTTGAAAGGTTTAATAAAGAGCAATCCTTATTAAAATTCTCTTCCACAAAATCGAACATTTTATATAATAAGTCACCGCGGTCTGTTTTTTTGTCGATATATTCCGACTGCCTGTCAAACTGTCCGCACAAAGAATACAAAACACCTTTTTTATCGGTGGATGATGAATTGGCATCAAGTTTTTCAAGGGATTCAATCAAATATTTATCAGGACAAAACTTGTTGCTTTTTGGAATTTTATCGCTAAACTTTGTGGTATATGCCTGCACAAGTTTAGTCGAAAAAATACATAAAATATGCTTACTGTTTGTGGATTCAAGTTCGTGTATTTGGTTTGGGAAGATAAGCATGGCATCGTTTTTCTCTAAAACAAACTGCTTACCGTCTACCGTTATTTTCATTTGTCCCGAAAGGATAATAATAATCTCGAAACACTGATGCAAATGGGGCGGAAAACTAAAATTTTCGTTTTTTTCAATTTTCAAATAATCCGCCGAACCTAAATGATTGTATTGATAAAACATATTTTTCTCCCAAAGTCAAATATTGTCTATATATTATAGAACATTTTGCGAGAAAAGTCAAATTATTTGCGATATACTAACAAAAAAAGTAAAGGAGAAAAAGCGTGAAGTATTATATTGGTGCCGACCTCGGTACGTCGGCTTTGAAATTATTATTGATCGATAATTGCGGTCAAATTGTCAACACCGTTACAAAATCATATCCGGTTTGTTATCCGCATCCTGCCTGGAGTGAGCAAAGTCCCGAAGATTGGTGGAACGCTTTCCTTTCGGGTGTAAAGGAACTAATCAGCGAAATCGATCCATCTCAAGTTAAAGGTATCGGTGCAGGCGGTCAAATGCACGGTTTGGTTATCCTTGATGAAAACGACAATGTAATCCGCCCCGCTATCCTTTGGAACGACGGCAGAACCGATAAGGAAACTGCTTATCTTAATGAAGTTATTGGTAAAGAAAAGTTATCAGAACTTACCGCAAATATCGCATTTGCAGGATTTACCGCTCCAAAAATTCTTTGGGTTAAAAATAACGAACCCGATAATTTTGCAAAAATCAGCAAAATTATGCTTCCTAAAGATTTCATAAACTACAAACTTACAGGCGTACACAGTTGCGATTATTCCGATGCATCGGGTATGCTTTTGTTAGACGTTAAAAACAAATGTTGGTCTGAAGAAATGCTAAACCTTTGCTCGGTTTCTAAAGATCAAATGCCAAAACTTTTTGAAAGTTACGAAACAGTAGGCACACTTATCCCCGAAATTGCCGAAGAATTGGGATTATCCTCTGCAGTTAAGGTTGTGGCAGGTGCAGGCGATAACGCCGCCGCTGCAGTTGGTACAGGTACCGTTTCAAACGGTATGTGTAATATCTCACTCGGCACATCGGGCACAATATTCATTTCATCCGACAGTTTTTCTGTTGACCCAATGAATGCACTCCATTCCTTCTGTCATGCAGACGGTGGTTATCATCTTATGGGATGTATGTTGTCTGCCGCATCCTGCAACAAGTGGCTTTGCGAAGATATCTTCAAAACAAACGATTATGCTGCAGAACAAGTAGACATCACCGATGAAAAATTAGGTGCAAACGATGTATTCTTCCTCCCCTATTTAATGGGAGAAAGAAGCCCCATAAACGATACCGATGCCCGTGGCACATTTACCGGTATGAGAATGGATACCTCCCGTTCCGATTTAGTTCAAGCCGTGCTTGAGGGTGTAGCATTCGCAATTAGAGATAGTTTTGAGGTTGCCCGTAATTCCGGAATAGAGATAAACTACAGCACCCTTTGCGGTGGCGGAGCAAAATCAGCTTTATGGCAAAAGATTTTCTGCAACGTGCTTAATATTAAAATCGGACTTCCTCAAACCGAAGAGGGTCCCGGCTACGGCGGAGCTGTTCTTGCTATGGTTGGCGACGGCGAATATGCTACCGTTAATGAATGTTGCGAAAAGTTTGTTAAGATAAAGGGTGTTATAAATCCTGATCCACAAATTGCCGCACGATATGAAGAAAAATATCAAAAATTCAAAAAGATTTATCCTGCTATGAAGCAGTTATTTAAAGAAATTAAGTAAGGGGAATAAAAAAATGAACGAAATTTTTAAGAACATTCCAGCAATTAAGTACGAAGGAAAGGATAGCACAAATCCCTTGGCCTTCAAATTCTACGATGCCGATCGCGTAATTTTAGGCAAACCCATGCGTGAACATCTTCCTTTTGCAATGGCTTGGTGGCATAACCTTTGTGCCGCAGGTACCGATATGTTCGGTAGAGATACCGGCGATAAAGCATTCGGCGCCGAAAAAGGTACAATGGAACACGCAAAAGCAAAGGTAGATGCAGGTTTTGAATTTATGCAAAAACTCGGTGTAGAATACTTCTGCTTCCACGACGTTGACCTTGTACCCGAAGCTGACGATATTAAAGAAACCAATCGTCGTCTTGATGAAGTAACCGATTACATTCTTGAAAAAATGAAGGAAACCGGTATCAAATGTCTTTGGGGTACAGCCAATATGTTCTCCAACCCCCGTTTTATGAACGGTGCAGGTAGCACAAACTCTGCTGATGTATTCTGCTTTGCAGCAGCACAAACCAAAAAAGCACTTGACTTAACCGTTAAACTTGGCGGTAAAGGTTACGTTTTCTGGGGCGGACGTGAAGGTTACGAAACCCTTCTTAACACCGACGTTAAGTTCGAACAAGAAAATATCGCCCGTCTTATGAAGATGGCTGTTGAATATGGTCGTTACATTGGATTTACCGGTGATTTCTACATCGAACCCAAACCCAAAGAACCCATGAAGCATCAATATGATTTTGACGCCGCAACCGCAATCGGTTTCCTTCGTCAACACGGTCTCGATAAAGATTTCAAGATGAATATCGAAGCAAATCACGCCACCCTCGCAGGTCATACCTTCCAACACGAATTGCGCATTTCTGCAATTAACGGAATGCTTGGCTCCATCGATGCAAACCAAGGTGACTTGTTGCTCGGTTGGGATACCGACGAATTCCCTGCAAACGTATATGATGCAACTATGTGTATGTACGAAGTAATCAAAGCAGGCGGTCTTACCGGTGGATTCAACTTTGACTCCAAAACCCGTCGTGCAAGTAACACCGTTGAAGATATGTTCCACGCCTTTATCCTTGGTATGGATACCTTCGCATTAGGTCTTATCAAAGCAGCTGAATTGATCGAAGACGGTAGAATTGATTCCTTCATCAAAGAAAAATACAGCAGTTTCAACGAAGGCATCGGTAAAGATATCATAGAAAATAAAACCACCCTTGCCCAATTAGCCGAATATGCAGAGAATATGGGTGCTCCTAAATCTCCCATCAGTGGCAGACAAGAATATCTCCAAAGTGTTGTAAACACCGTTATGTTCAAATAATATAAACTACAACTAAATCAAAACTCCTTTGTCGATAACCTCGGCAAAGGAGTTTTTTATTAAATCATTTTCTTTTAAATAGTGAATTAAACAAATTCGCCATACGCCTGAGCAAGAAGCATCCAATAAACAAAGCAACGCCTCCCGCAATCCAAATTAGATATTCAGTATTAGAAAGAGAGAATTTATCTATACAAGCAGTAACACAAGCCACTAACAAAATATGCAAAAGATATATTTCAAAAGAATAATCACCGCATATTCCCAACAAAGATACTATCGGCTTTGTGAATTTTGATTTTTCAAGCACCATAGCCAGTCGGGATATTGCAAAACACAACGGTGGAGTAATAAGAATAAATGGATACCAATACAATCCGTAAGCCCACAAATGTTGAGGGATTTTCTCCATTAAAATTAGTAAAGACGTAACGCCCACAATAAAAGCCACGGTCATTATTAGTGTGTGTTTTAATGTGATAAGTTTATCTTTTTTACAAATATCTGCAAAGAGCATACCAATAAAGAAGATAGGCAATCGTGTTACGGTAACAATATATGTAGTGGCATGCCAAAAAGCAATAGAACAAACGAGTAGAAAAATCAAGAAAAATATCTTTTTAACATTGGTTGCTCTGTCAATAATAATTTTGAAATAGGGAGCAAGAATATATAATAAAAAAATCGCACTAATGTACCAGTTAAAAGCATTCCCAAGTCCGGTAAAATTCTGCAGTGCAAGAACATTTCCAAGCGCCATTTGAAAGTCAAAATTGCCAATGATATATTGATAAACAAGCCACGCGACAATAAAAATAATATAGGTAGGTACCAATCGTTTTATACGGCGTTTCATAAAGTTAAGAATATTCGAATCGGAAGATAACGAATAGAAACATCCAATGCCCGATGCAAAAAGACAAATATCAACGCCACCGTATCCCATCTTTTTAACGCAATTCAAAAATCCAAAATCAAAGGGACAATGATAAGCAACAATCCAAATCATTGCTACTCCAAGCCAGATGTGTCTATATCGAAAAAAGTCCTTCAAACACATAAACTCATCTCCAAAACACAAAATACAATATTATCATATCACAATTGAAACAAAATAGCAATGTATCACAGTATAAAACTCCGTCATCGGCAAACAACACAAAAGCGAGGCGATATATTCACCTCGCTTTTAATTATTTCTCAAATGTGAACTTTTCCCAAGGGATATTAACTGCTTTTTTCTGTGTGATTATTTCATCAATGTGCATAAGCAGGGGAAAATCTTCTATATTTACAATGCCTTTTTCGGCCTTTACTTTTATCGCTTTTGCCACTCGTTCAGCCACTACAAGAGATTCAAGAGTTACACCATTCAACTCGGCTTTTGCCTCATCAATGTCAAGTCCGCGACCAAGTAATATACCAATAAGTCTTGTTCTGCCACCGTATACTGTTACATATAGGTCTCCCGCACCAAGCACAAGATTGTCAAAATCTTCTGCTCCCTGCAATTTTAATAATTTATACATCTCCCTAATAGATTGACCAAAAACTGCCGCCTGAGAATTAAAATGCAACTCACTGTCAACACCAAATTCCCTTTGATTTAGACCTATGGTAAGTGCAATACCTAAAGCGTAGCCGTTTTTAAGAGCCACCGCACTCTCAACACCGACAATATCGGTAGAAAGACTGATATGATAATAATTGGTAGCCATTGCCGATTTTATCATTTTAAGCACCGACATATCTTTGCCACAAAAAGATACTTCGGTTTGATCGTGAGCTACCAACTCATAGCTTGTGCAAGGACCTCCAATAGCGTTTAAGGGGATATTTTTGCCAAGTTCATTTAGTTTTTCTTGCCAGATATCCAAATATGTAAGCAACGTGCCGTCCGGCGTATTCATAAGACCCTTTGTTACCGAAATGACAGGGATATTTTCATAAAGTTTCGGCAAAATTTCATCCTTAAACCATTCAACACCAAAACTGCTGACTCCACAAATGATAAAATCCGCACCGCTAATAGCTTGATCCAATTCTTCGATTTGATAATATGTAACGCCTTCGGGAAAATCTCTGTTGAATTTCGGATGGCGATTTGTTTGCTTGCATTTTTCAATAATCTCTCTATCTAAATGAGTTCCAACTAACCTAACCTCGTTGCCATTTTCTCTTGCAGGGAAAGCAAGTGCAGAACCCATCATACCCGAACCAATAATAGTAATAGTTTTCATATTTCGATATCCTTTCGTCAATATGATATTATTATAAAAAATAATTGTTTGTATGTCAACAACCGCCCAAGAAAATGAGGAATAAGCATTTTAGCGAACATAAGGATAAGAGAGAGCGACCCCTCATATACAACATTGACACCATTCGACAAGTTTTGTTGGGCGATACATAGTGTGGTGAGTAGGTGTAAAGAATAGCAAAACGGAGCAGAAAATTCTGCTCCGTTATTTACTTTGCTTTGTAATCATCTATAATCTGAACTATATGTGAAACAAATTCGGTTGGCAATCCATCAACATTTATAGAATTGGTTGGGGTTAAGCCAAGCAAATAATCGGTTGATACGTTAAATATCTTTGAAATTTTAATTAACATATCAATAGATGGTTGGATATTATCATTTTCCCAGTTTGAAACAGTTTGCTTTGTTATTCCTAATTTTTGCGCTAACTGCACTTGCGTCCAACTAAAAGACATTCTTAATTCATATCTTCTCTGGCTTAACATAGTTATCCCTCAAAAACAAATATTGCAATACTATTATCTCAAAAATCTTGACAACTTAAAAATACTATGGTATTCTAATGTTGGACTACGTGTTCGATAATATGCTTAAAAGCGAGGGAAAATTATGGGATTTTTAGACAAACTGAAAAATGCTGCCAATATGGCTTCAGAGCAATTGGCAAAAGCTAATGAAGAAAAGAAAAAAGCAGAGCTTGAAAAATATGCAAAGGATGTACCCGTCCAAAATCTGCCTATTATCGGTTTTGTCAGAGGGTTTGCAGGTTTAGAGAATTTACAAGGCGCACAGCTTTGTCTTGATGGAGAAAACGACCGTGTTTATATTCGTATCAAAGCTGAAAAAGGTCCTTATAAATATTCAAATGTCGGTGGATATGATATAGACAGTTTTATTGAATTACGCTATACAAATAGTGAAGTTCGAAAGATGAGCAGCATGACAATGTATATTGATTATTTCGAACTTGTTCATTCAAATTCGCACGATATTCAATTTAGTGTAACAACAACTTCCTATGATGCTAATTCTAACGAAATTCCACAATTAGGTAATTTTGATAAAAAGGCACGATTAAATCTTATTTATCCTTTTATTGATGTTATCACAGATGAAGCAACTAAGTCTTGGGTTAATGAATTTAGCCAACGCAACGAATTGTTGCCACTTTTCGACGAAAACGGTGAAGTATTTATTGATAATATGAAGAAAAATGCCGACATGCTTTGTAGTGAGTAATATTTGAGGCGAGATAATGAGACAATTTGAAGTTACATTTATGTTAAACGGACATATGGTCAAAGAAATTGTTGCAGCAAATGGTGCATATTATGCGAGACAAATTATCGAGGCTCGTTACAAGGGAAATAGACTGAACATTATTGGCGCTATAGAAAAAAGATAAGTAATTAAATATAAAATTTCAATGGAGGTGTAATTGCATGAAAAAGAAATACGAGGTGTTTTGTAATTCGACCGGCAATCCTAATGGCAGCGGTGTTAGAGTTAGGGTCGAAGCAGAAAGCGAACACGAAGCTATGCAAATTGCTTTGAAAAGAGCGGGCGGTAGTAACAATAAAGTCGCTTCTATAAAAGAGACAAAATAAAACATAAAAAATAAAACAAAAATATAAAACTCCTTTGTGGACAGATAATAGAAATGTTATCAAATCAACAAAGGAGTTTTTATATATGAAGCAACAGGAATCGTGAGAAGAATTGATGATTTAGGAAGGGTCGTTATCCCAAAAGAAATCCGCCGCATTATGAGAATCCGCGAGGGTGACCCTCTGCTGACAACATTGACACAAATCGACAGATTTTGTATCGCTATACATAGTGTGGTGGAAAGATATAAACAAACAACGGAGTGATTCCCCTCTACTCTTCTAATGTCCCATTTTTGTCGCATGTTAGTTAGTATAATGAATGCACAGTAAATAAAAAAGGAGCGAATTTTATGATTGTTAGAGAATTATTAGATTATTGCACTATACATGGTGTTGCCGAAGTTATAGCTGAATTGGCAGAAGTTCCCAAAGAAGGTATTGCCGATTTAGAAAAAAGATGTCAACTGATAATTGAAGAATTAAAAGATTCAGATAACTATTGCATTTTGGAAGACAAAAATTTTTGTTTTGTAGCAGTTGAAACTGATAAGTATCAAAATGTTCCTTATGTAACATTGACAGACTTAGACAAGTTGTCACAAAACAATTATGATATTACTAAAGTTTCGGAGTTCAGTTGGTTTTGGGGACAAACACTGGGGGTGTCTGTTGATGAAAAAAGTTTTTTAAAATACGGTGCAGATGTTTTGATTGGTGGAATATTATATCACATTACATATTTTGACCGAAACGAAGAAGAAATTAAACCGTTACGTGAAATGGTCGAAAAAGAGGTTGGCACAAACAAAACCTCGCAAGTTGAATTTTATTTTGCTGTAAACCATCAAATTTGCGAACAATTAAAAAATAAATAACAGTTGTTTTACAGATACTAACAGTACAAATTTGTAAAGCAAGGAGATTTTTGTATATATGAATATTATTTTATTTCACAACCTCATAAGGCCAGTCGATAATACCGCCAAACTCTTTGACGTTGGTGTATCCAAGTTTAACAAGTTCATCCGCTGCAATTTTGCTTCTTCTACCGCTGCGACAATAAACAAGGATTAACTGATCTTTGTTAGGCAAATCCTTTTTGGCACGGTCGGCAATCTCATATTCGGGAATCATAATTGCACCCTCAATGTGCCCTTCGGCAAATTCTTCGGTGGTGCGAGTATCGAGAATTACATAATCCGTTTCGGTATCCATAAGGTTCTTCGCCTCTTGTGGTGTAATACGTGTGTAAGTGTTTTCCATGCTGTGTTCCATACTACTTTCCGTACTATTTTCTACAATATTTTCCTTATTGTTTTCCTCATTGGCACATCCAACAAAACTGAAAAAACACAGTATTAAAACAACGCCAATGCTTATTATTTTCTTCATTTTATTCGCTAAGGGTCATATACCCCTTTTTCCTTTGTTTTTTTTTAATTATATCATAAAAACGATAACAAATTAACGGTTCGCCTTGTTCCTAACTTCGTGGCAAGCCACATATACCTCTTCACTATTCACTATTACTTCTTACTCCCCAAAAATCCCGTTCGCAATTTTTTAGTGAAGAGTGAAAAGGTAATAAGTAAAAAGTAAAATCTTTTCGTCCATAAAAGACGAACATAACACATTCACTTTTAAGTCGTTAGTTCGAGTCTAAGAAGTTTACTAAAACAAACTCAAAATGGGACTGGGCTAAAAACCTGATTTTCTTTAACAAAATATTCTATTAAGTCTATTATATGTATCTTTCATCATATCAATATATCCCTTACCAAATAAACACAAAACGACAAGAGATATTATAAATCCCGTCACTTTACCGAAAAAAGAAAGAAATATAAAAGCAACTATCAAAAACAAAACTTCAATAATCCTTGAATAAATATAAACATCGAAAAACAAATTATTCTCTTCTTCAACAAATTCTCCTGAAAAACAAACTCGAATCGGCGAACCTCTATGCGACTCATTTTCAGACTCTGCGAGATAAAACCCTTTTATCTTATCACCACACTCTTGAAAATGAATGCCCGATTTATATAAATCACCACCAAATATAGATTTACCACAAGGCAAATCGTTTTCGATACTTTGGTTTATTTAAAATAATATATCACTCTTGTCAGCACAAGAAAACCTATGTTTGAACACACACTCACCGCCTTGGGTTATTTGTTTAATTTGCTTTTAGCAGTATTTATTGACGTAACAAGTAACTTTTTAACTTCAATGCACTTTTCTAAAATTTCGTTGTTATCATAATGTCCACTTTCAATTAAAAGTTCAAGCCAATACTCACTTTCGGAACATTCTTTAAGGGCGATTTGTAATTTAGCGATGAAATCAGCAGTACCATGTCCATAA
>JAFVID010000003.1 GCA_017474205.1 Clostridia bacterium
GTTCCGATTAGTGGTGGAAGTGTTACGGTAAATGGAGAAACATATACTTCTACAGTTCCGGTAGAGAGTTTGAATCGTAAGATATCCCTTCTTCCTGGGGAACGTACACTGGAAGGCACAGCAACCTCTGACGGTGGATTTTTATTTGTACTTGGTTTTGAGAATTATGCTTATGATCAAAATGTGTGGGCTAGCGATAAGGGTTATGCATCTCGTGTGATAAAATGTGATAAAAAAGCAAACGTACAGTTTGATATACCGTTTGATAGTATTGAAGGGTCAGCGCTAAAATATTGCTTTGAAAAAAATGAACATTTCTACTTCTTTGGAACCACAGAAACTCCTGAAACAAAAAATCGAGGAACATATTCACCAACAGATATATATATGACCATCCTAGATAAAAACGGAACTGTATTGAAAAAACAATGTATCGCAGGTTCGGATTACGATAATCTGAATATGGCAGAAATTTCTGATGATTGCTTTGTTTTATCAATTCGTTCACAGTCAGATGACGGAGATTTTATCAATTCAAATTCCAATGGTTATCCAGCAGAGTGGGTGTTTACAGTTAATGATTCTATCGAAATAACCGATAAGAAAAAGGAAAGCGGCAGAGATTATTTTGATAATAAAATTGGCGAAAAAGATGGGACCCCAATATACAAAAGCAACTCTTTGCTAAAAGATTATGATGCAGGTACTCCTGAGGCTTTTATCGATTATGGTGATTTTTACCTTATTGTTTCTGAAAACACCACTGGAGTATATGAAAAGACACCACCCACCATAAGTGCCATATGGCACTATACAGAAACTGTTTATTCGGCATATGACAATGAAGGAAAACTAATTTTTAGAGCATCGGTAGATTCATCACCCGACTTTGATTCATGGATTCAATCACATACAACTCAATAAAATTTACCATTAAAGCATTGAACAGACCCGATTTGTACGAATGGTACAAATCGGGTCTGTTCTTTCTAATCCAAGAGGGGTTTTTGTTAATTATTTGCTAAGCTTTTTTATCTTTTTGCCTGCTGCGAAAACCATTACACCGCTGATGAAAACTACTGCCAACCATGCGGCAAAGTTTGTTCTGTCACCGGTTTTGGGTGATTCGGTTTCAGGGTTTGGCTCAGGTTCGGGTTGTGGCTCAGGTTCAGGAGTAGGCTGTGGCTGTGGTTTTGGAGTATATTTGTTTTCAAATACTATCTCTTCTACCTTTGTGCCTTCGTTATCATAAGCATACTCAACCAAATAGGTTCCGTCAAGTTTATCCGTAACGGTTATTGTTACGGTGTAAACAGTTTCGTCATAGGTTATACCTTCTGCATCACCCTTAACTTCTTTAACGGTGTAGATATATTCTCCTGCCTCGGTAATATCGATTGCAGTAAATTCCATTGTGCCGTTTTCGGTATTTTTAACGGTTTCTATAAGATTACCCTGCTCATCATAAAGCTCAAATTCAAACTCGTCGGCTTTAAGGGTACGACCGTCAAGTGTCTTTTTAGCGGCGATTACAACTTGGGTGTCAGCCACATTGTAAACGTTTTCAAAGGTTATAACGTCTGCAGTTGAGGTTGTTATAGCATTGCCATCTACCTTAACTTCGGCTACAAGATTACCCTTGCCGTCGTCGGTAACAACCACGGTTACGTTATATTGAGTAGTATCAACCGTAACGCCGTTGCCATCAACCTCATCTTCATATACAACGTAATTATAAGTGCCAACCGTGTCAAACACAAGATCTTCAAACTTAACCTTGCCGTCAGCATCGTTTCTTACGTCGTTTTGAACAACCATATCTGTGTTGGTGTCTTTAAGGTCAAATTTAAATTCACCTGCTACAAGATCACGACCTATAATTGTTTTTACCGCTTCTAATGGAACGGTTACTTCATTTACGGTGTAGATGTTTGTTACAGCAACTACCGATACACCGTTATTTGTATTGGTAATATTGGTAGTAGCGCTTATTGTGCCGTCAAGGTTATCCTTTACTGTTACGGTAAACGGAATATCATTAGCATAGGTTATGCCGCCAAGACCTGTGTTGGTCTCTTTGATTACGTAGTGGTAAACCTTGTCGTTTTGGTAATTTACATTATCTGCGTTAAATGTAAAGGTAAAACGGGTTTTTCCGTCTTGATCGGTAGTATAAAGCGGACTTACAAGCTCGCCCGAATCGTTATACACACCAAACTCAAAGCCTTCGGGGCTGTAATCTATACCGTTAGGCGTATCAACAGTTTTGTTGATTTCTATTATAATCTCTGCAACACCGTCGGCTTTATATTGGTTTACAAACCTATCGGCAGTCACAGTATAAGCTGTACCGCTATTTGTAACTGTTGTGCGATTAGCATTTGTAACGGTATTGATTTCAAGCTTGCCGTCAGTATCGTTATCGGTAACGATTACATTAAAATCACGTGCTACATTATCATAATTTATACCGTATTTTTCGTCAGGCACTATTTCTCTGATAGAATAGTGATATGTGCCAACCTTATCAAAGGTTTCTGCCTTTAATGCCGCTGTAAGAACGGCACCAAAATCACCTGCGCTATTGATGGTTTCACGAGAATTTGCAACCTCTACCCATCTTGCAACGCTTGTATCATATCTGTAAAGAGCAAAGGTAAACTCGTCGTTATTCCACGGTCTGCCTGTAAACTCTTTTGAAGCATTTATTGTTATATCGGCAGAAACTGCATCGGGTGTGTATGTGTTAGTAAATACGTATACCACGTTTTCATCGGTCGATATGGTAGTGCTGGGTGATACCTCGGTATTGCTTAGCGCAAAACCGTCAGGCATTGTACTTTGGTCCTCTGTAACAGAAACCTGTGTGCCTGCTTTTGCAAGAATTATGATTGACTGATTACCTCTAAGTTCTACGTTTTCAATCTTTCCACCGTTTACTGTAAGACCAAACTTATTATTAACATCGGTTGAATAGTAAGCCTGCACTATATCTCCATCATTATAACCACTAAGTGTTATGTCAAACTTAAATA
>JAFVID010000029.1 GCA_017474205.1 Clostridia bacterium
CACAACATCACCCCGGCAGGCGTTTCCTTGTCTGACCAGGTTTTTGCCGCCCAGCGGGATGTGATTTTAAATGCGGCCAAAGAGGGCAGTTGTGTCATTGTAGGCCGTTGTGCCGATTACGTTTTACGGAACCACCCCGATCTGTTTACCGTATTTATTACTGCCGACCTGGAATACCGAAAAAAACGGGCAGTGGAACAATACGGCCGTTCTCCCGAAAAAATTGAAAAAACCATTCGCAGTATGGATAAACAACGGTCCCGCCATTATCATTTTTATACCGACCGCACCTGGGGAGACCGAAGCCTTTACGATATGATGCTCAACAGCAGCCGCCTGGGCACTCACCTTTGCGTGGAGCTTTTAGTTAAAGCCATTACTACAAAGCAAGGCTAACGCCTTCCGGTGATATTTTTGCTTTTGCAAAAGTAATAGAATAAAGAAATCACCATAGATTCTACGAAAGAATCTATGGTGATTATTCTATGAAGTATTTTTCTTTTGTGAAAAATATGAAGTGCTATTCTCCGAATAGCATAAAGTATTCTGTTGTCACAGAATATGAAGTAAAATAAACCCCTAAAGAGATTTATTTTAATTTTCTACTACGCCACCATGCCCACATAGGACTGGAAAGCAGTACCGAAGAATAGAACCCGGCTACCAGACCAACTGCCATGGGGAAGGCAAAGCTGATGATGGAATCCAAACCATTGATTTTGGCAATCACAGCAATACAGCCAACGGCAATCAAGGTAGAAATGGTGGTAAATACGTTACGGGAAACAGTTTGATTCACCGAAGTATTTACAATTTCATTGATGGTCATGGATTCCCCAAATTTCCGTTCATTTTCACGAATCCGGTCGTACACAACAATGGTGCCGTTGATGGAGTAACCCAAGATGGTGAGTACCACCGCAATGAAGTTATCATTGAGGGGAATTTGGAAAATTACGTAGGTTAAATAGGCAATTAAAATGTCGTGAATCAAAGCGAAAGTGGCAAAAAGGCCGGCAGAAACACCGCCGATCTTGCGGAACCGAATACCAATGTAAAGGGTAAGGAAAATACCGCCCAATACCATGGCAAACAAGCATTTGATGAAGAAGCCTTTCCCAACGGTGGCTTTCACGCTGTTGGAGGTTACCAAAGTAATTACATTGTAAGTTTCGGAAGAAACAACAACCTCTGCCTTGGGCAATTCAGTTTGCAAGGTTTCGGTAATTACTTTGGTGTAGGTGTCATTTAATTCCATGCTACCCACAGCGGGGGTGACCGTCAAGGTTTTGGCATCTTTATCATACACCAAGGTAACGTCAGCAAGGTCAGAATTGCCGCCGGTAACCTCTTTTAAAAGTGCATTTTCCACAGCGGTGGTCAAAGCGGCCGTATCTTCCACATCGGTTTTTACGGTGTAAACCAGTTTGGTACCGTATTTGGCAACCATATCAGCATAAATAGCATCTGCCAATTCGCTTACGGTGTTAGAAGAGGTAAGATTATAAGCAGGTGCATTTTCTTCGGTACTTGCCAAAGCGGCAGTATAGTCTTGCACCATTTTATTGGTAACCACCTCCACAGGATCAACGGTCACCATATTGTTTTCCTGGTCATAATCCACGCGGGTTTCACAACCGAACACTTCACTGCCCTTGGTTTTCAAGGCTTCCACATCTGCCGTGCCGGTAACCGAATAGGTCAGCACGGTGGAAGGAATTTTAGTCAAGGTAAAGGTAGCTTGGGTGTTTTCCCCGGCCACATCAGTGGAGAAGGAAATGTCTGCCTCGTCCCCCAAATGTTCTTTTACAATGGCGGTAATACCGTCCTTGTCTACTTCACCGGAAATAGAATAGGTGAAAATGGCACCGCCCTTAAAGGTAATATCCAACTGAGTGCCCATGAAGATGTTAGCAACAAAGCCTGCCAAAAGAATGGCAACCGCAATCAACAAAAAGAGCTTGCGTTTTCCAATAAAATCAAATTGTTTCTTAGCCATTCTTAACACCTCCGTACAAAGTGGGTTTCCGCAAGAACTTGAAGCGGGAAATGCCTTTGAGCATTAAGCGGGATGCACCCACGCCGAAAATAAAGTTAAAGATAACACCGATCAGCAAGGTGTACCCGAAGGAGTAAATGGAACCGGTGATGGTGTTGGCAACTGCCAAACCGGGAATCAGGCCAATGGTGTGGTTATAAACCCACATAAAGGGCCATAAGAGTTTTGCCCAAACACCGTTGTAGGGGCCAACAATACCCATCAAGATC
>JAFVID010000030.1 GCA_017474205.1 Clostridia bacterium
AACGGAATAGAAAATATTTCGGGATGGTATTATATATCTTTTACTGATGAGAATGGCAAGTATTTTGCAGGATATTGTAGTGGAGATTATATTAAATTACAAACAAAACGTGAATTTTTAGGTGATGTTGATTTATCGGGCGTTGTTGACGTTGCGGATGCCCTTACCATATTACAACACAGCGTTGGGAAAATTATTTTATCTCAAGATACTTTGAACTGTGCTGACGTTAATTTCGATGGAATAATTGACGCTAACGATGCACTTTGTGTTTTGCAATATTCAGTTGGCAAAATTACAAGTTTTAATTGAATTTTTGAAAAGGGGAAGTTCGTTTTAGGACTTCCTTTTTTTATTTTTATTAAAAATTTGTAAATTGACTTTATTTGACCTTGACTTTCTTTGACTTTCGTGTTATTGTATAATCGTTGAGATAAAAATAACTCCGAAAGGATGATTTTATGAGAATAAGCGATTTAGTATCCCAAAGAATTTTGGAACTTCTAAACAGTCAAAACGGCACTGCTGAAATCTGCAGAAACGAATTGGCGCAAGACATTGGTTGTGTACCGAGTCAAATTAACTACGTACTGACCTCCCGTTTCACCCCTGAACACGGATATATTATTGAAAGCCGTCGCGGTGGGGGCGGATATGTTAAAATTACAAGAGTACAAATTGACAAAAGTTCCGCTCTTATGCATCTTATTAATTCGGTGGGATATAGTTTAGATTATCCTACTGCGAGGGCGATTTTAGGTAATCTTTTGGAACAAGGAATTGTAAGCAGGGATTTTGCTCTTGCTGCTACTGCTGCTCTATCTGATAAATGCTATCGAGGTCTATCTCCCTCCGATAGAGATGCTCTTAGGGCGGTTATTATGAAAGAAATGCTCATCACTGTATTATAAAAAGGAGTATAAGTATATTATGTTGTGTCAAAAATGTAAAAAGCACACCGCTACAACTCAGGTCAAACGCACTATAAACGGCATTACCGAGGAATTTTTCCTTTGTCGTGATTGTGCTGCCGAAATTGGTTTTAACGGTTTTATCAATCCTTTCTCTTCCGCAGGTTTTTTCAGTTCACTTTTCAACGATAAGATGGACGAAAAATCTCTTTCCCCCGTTAAAAGATGTCCTAAATGCAACAGTTCTTTAAGTGATATTACATCTTTGGGTAAGGTTGGCTGTGCTGAATGTTATTCGGTATTTGAGAACAGTTTATCACCCCTTATTACCAAAATCCACGGTACAAACCATCATTGCGGTAAACTCTCCCCTTCCGGCTCTGCCAATGAAGAAAAGGGGAATAATTTTAAAACTTTGGAAGAAGAAATTGCCGAGTTAAAGGTTAAACTAAATGAAGCGGTTGAATCTCAAGAATATGAGCAAGCGGCAGTTATTCGTGATAAAATCAAAGAAATGGAGGAGGGTAAATAATGAGTGTAAAATGGTATGAAAAATCAGGAGATTTAGGCGATATAGTTGTTAGCACGCGTATTCGCCTTGCTCGAAATTTAGAACAATATCCCTTCCCTTCTCGCCTAAACGCCGAACAAAGGAAGGTTATAAACTCCCTTTTTGAAGATGCAATGAAAAAAGGCAACTCCACAATTGCAAATGATTTTGACTTTATATCTTTAGAAGAACTTAATCCCTTTGAAGCACGTTCCATGGCTGAAAGACATCTTATTAGTCCCGAATTTGCCGCAAGACCCGAAGGTCATGGGGTTATTCTTAACAAAGATAACTCTATTGCTCTTATGCTCTGTGAAGAGGACCATTTAAGATTGCAAGTGTTATCCCCCGGTTTAGCGCTTAACGAGGCCTATGAATTGGCAGAAAAAATTGAATCTTTGCTTTCTGAAACACTTAATTTTGCGTTCAGTCAAAGATATGGATATCTCACCGAATGTCCCACTAATCTTGGTACGGGACTTAGAGCATCGGTTATGCTTCATCTTCCTGCCCTTGAGCAGGTTGGAGGTATTCAGTCCCTTTCTAAAACCCTTTCAAAGGTTGGATTTACTTTAAGGGGCACTTACGGTGAAAACAGCGGTGCTTTAGGGGCATTATATCAACTTTCTAATCAACTTTCCCTTGGTATTGATGAATACACTGCCCTCGATAATCTTAAAGGAATTACACATCAAGTTATCGAGCAAGAAAAAGCTGCTCGTGAAAAACTTGATGAAATGGCAATTTGGGATAAAGTTTTCCGTTCTTACGGAATTCTAAAAAATGCGAGAATATTATCCTCAAAAGAGTTTTTTGAGCATATATCTAATATACGTCTTGGTATATCTATGGGAATTATTAGCGATATATCCATTGAGACGGTTAACGTTTTAAGTAACGATATGCAAGCCGCTACACTCATTAGCCGATATGATGAAGCAAAAGACTCCGCAAACAGAGATATTTTAAGGGCAAAATTAGTTAGAGAATCCCTTAAATAATTATTTAATATAATAATATGAAAGGATAGTGATTTGTAATGTTTAGATTTAACGGATTTACCGAAAAAGCCAACAAGGCCATAAATCTCGCCATTGAGTCGGCGGAAAATTTCGGACACACATATATCGGTAGTGAACATCTGCTTTTGGGTATTCTTTACGAAAGCAGTGGTACCGCCTATGCCCTATTGAATGCACAAAATATATCATCAGACACTATCTCAAAAATTATCGAGGAAAAGATTGGGCGAGGTTCAAAAACCTCTCTTACTCCCGATGCATTAACTCCTCGTGCAAAGAGAATACTTGAAATGTCTATTGCTGCTGCAAGGGGACTTTCAAGCGGATATGTTGGCACCGAACATATTCTTTTAGGACTTATTCAAGAGGCACAAAGTTGTGCGGTTAGATTTTTGGAAGAATGTGGTGCTGATTTAGAGGAAATATCTGATCAAATTATTTCAACATCCACAGGAAACACTGTATCGCAAGGTATGGGTGCTACTCCAAACAAGGATAAATCAAACAAGGGTGGTAACGGCGGATTAAAAACACTTTCTCAATTCGGCAGAGATTTAACCGCCGACGCCGAAAAAGATAAAATTGACCCCGTTATTGGACGTGAGGAAGAGATTGAAAGGGTTATTCAAATTCTTGTTCGTCGAACAAAGAACAACCCCTG
>JAFVID010000031.1 GCA_017474205.1 Clostridia bacterium
ACTCTGTATTTATCAGCTTGGCGCCATACAGTTTCGGATTGGGGTTCAACGCCACCTTTTGCACAAAGAACAGTAACAGAACCGTCCAAAACACGCAATGAACGTTCTACCTCAACGGTGAAGTCAACGTGTCCGGGAGTGTCGATAATGTTAATACGATGTTTGTTCCAGTAACAAGTGGTAGCACCAGAGGTAATGGTAATACCTCTTTCTTGCTCTTGTTCCATCCAGTCCATGGTAGCCGCACCTTCATGGGTTTCACCCATTTTGTGGTTAACACCGGTGTAATAAAGAATACGCTCGGTGGTGGTGGTTTTACCAGCATCGATATGGGCCATTATGCCGATATTTCTTGTCATTTCAAGAGAGACTTCTCTAGGCATAATATCCTCCGTTTTCCGAAAATTTTCGGAATAGAATTATTTTTGTTTTTAATTTGTTAAAAGCGAATGCTAATATACGATTACCAACGGAAATGTGCAAATGCTTTGTTAGCTTCTGCCATTTTATGGGTATCGTCACGTTTCTTAGCCGCTCCGCCGATGCCGTTAATAGCATCAAGAATTTCTCCTGCAAGACGTTCCTTCATGGTACGCTCGCTACGGGTACGGGAATAGGTAGTGATCCAACGGAGTCCTAAGGTTTGACGTCTTTCGGGACGTACTTCCATAGGTACTTGGTAGTTAGCACCACCTACACGGCGGGTCTTACACTCCAATTGGGGCATTACGTTCTCCATGGCTTGTTCGAAAACTTCCAAGGGTTCCTTACCTGTTTTTTCAGAAATAATGTCGAAAGCACCGTAAACGATTCTCTGGGCTACACCCTTTTTACCATCATACATAATGTTGTTGATGAGACGAGTTACGAGTTTCGAATTGTAAAGCGGATCGGGCAAAACATCACGTTTTGCGATTTGGCCTCTTCTTGGCACTTCGCTTCCCTCCTTCACATAATGATATCATAGGTACTCGAGTGACAAAACTCCCGTGGCACCAAGCAGAAGCATATACATATATATAAATGCTGCTGCTGTTACATTTTTTATAAAATGCAGCCGGCAAGAAGATTGTCGTGAATAAATTTCGTCGTATTCTTTACGACTTGCGGCAGTATTACTTTTTAGCTGCCTTGGGACGTTTGGCACCGTATTTGGATCTGGATTGCATTCTTCCGTTAACACCTTGGGTATCAAGGGTACCACGAATGATGTGATAACGAACACCAGGGAGGTCCTTTACACGGCCGCCGCGGATAAGCACAACGCTATGCTCCTGAAGGTTGTGACCTACACCGGGGATGTAGGAAGATACTTCGATGCCGTTGGACAAACGTACACGGGCGATCTTACGGAGTGCAGAGTTAGGCTTTTTAGGGGTAGTAGTTTTAACAGCGGTGCAAACACCACGTTTTTGAGGGGAGTTTTGGTCGGTCATAAGACGACGTTGAGAGTTGTAACCCTTCAAAAGTGCGGGAGCTTTAGCTTTCTTTTCTACAGTTTCCCTTCCTTTACGAACCAACTGATTAAAGGTAGGCATATCATTTCTCCTTTCTTCAAATCTTGCTCAAGTACGCATATATACGCACATTACAGCAGTATGAAATATTTTATCACTAAAATTCAAGTTTGTCAACAGTTTTTTTCACTGAATTTAAGACCGTTTTTTCGTGTTTTTCTCACATATTATATAAAAAGGAACTCTCTCGAGATATTTTATCTCAAGAGAGTGTGAATTAACCCTTATAAAATAGAATTTTCGGGTTTTGCATTGTGCAATCTTCAAGAGGGATAAAGCGGAGGGTGGTATCCTCTTCCCTCTTTGGCATAATACAGGCAAAGGCGGTTTTAGTGCGGTAATCTTTTGGCACTACATATTCGGCTATTTTTTCATTATCTAAACACAAAGCAAAACATCCATCCACCAAGGGAATAACCACTTTGCCCTTTGTATTTGCAGGGATTTCAAGCCCCTCACTACCGAGAAATTCAACATATTCGCCATTAACCGAATCAATAATAGAGGTGATAGAACGAATTTTCTCATCCATATCTCTACCTTCTTTACGGGCAATATTATATTTCTCTTTTTGTTCGGGGGTAAATTCCACTATCTCTCCCCTACTGTATTCCACCGAAAGGTTTTCGCAGTTGTGTTTACGGAGAAGTCCTCCCGCATTTTTAACCGATACACCATGAAGGGTAAGTCCATCCACCTCCTCAACAGCAAAGGCACAACGCTCATCGGAATCAATGCAGGATATATCTACATGAGAAAAACGGATATTCTTTGCATTTCTAATGGTGAATGCCGCCGCAGGGGGTTCCTTGAATGAAAGGCAAGATTCGGGGTAAAGACCTACGTAATCAAGGATATCGTGCTGATCGGTTTTATTCGCCATTTCCTTTGTACCTCCACCAAGGCAGGTAAGGCGGATATTATCGAAGGATATATCTTCCATAGGAAATTTGGGTAAAGAATAGAGGAAACATCCGCTATATGGAGTATATAAATTAACATTTCTACGTTCGGTTAGTAGGGCGGTGATATTGGAAAAATTCATCCGTCTCAAATGTCCACAATCGGGGCGGGATGACGAAGAATATATACTGAAGGGATAATGAGAAACGGTGATAAAAAACGGACGGGTTACGTTATTCATTGTGATTCCCGTGAAGGTGAAATCTTCAAAATTATATTCTTCACACAGTTGAAGTTTTATACCGTCGTTGCTATCGTAAAAGACACAGTTGGAAACGGTAATATTTTTGAAATGGGAGGTGGATTCAGGTCCAATGCGAATGCATCCCCAAAGCTCAGAACGGATGGTACAGTTGGTGATGGTAAAACGGACACAGGGTTCAGACGGGGTAAGACATTTAAGACCGATTCCATCATCCCCTGCATCTATTATACAATCGGATATAGTTACATCCTCACCGCCGTCAAAATCTATTCCGTCTCCACAGGCGGTACCTACGGAATTTATATGGAGCCCCGAAATAGTTACCCTTTTACATCCTAAAAGATAGTTGGTAAAGGAACCGGGGCGATACATTGTAACATCGCGAAGTAATACATCTTCACAATGAGAAAAAACCACCAGATAGGGCATTCCTACGTCGGGATTGTTTGCACAGCTGTTGTCCCTTCTACCATCCAAAATACCTTGTCCAATAATACCTACGTGATGGGCGTCTTCCGCCATTACAAGGGCTTTACAGGGATTCACATTACTCGCGTCGGGGGACATTTTATCATTAACAAGCATAGCGGCACGGGCTCCCCAGGCGCATCCTCTTTTGGTGGGTTTGTATTTTGAAAAATCCATACTTCCCAAGAGTTCCGCTCCGGGAAGCAGTTCAAGATATACATTGGATTTTAACTCTACTGTACCGGTTACGTATTTACCTGCAGGGACAGTAACATATCCACCGCCATCTTTAAAGCAGGCAGAAACAGCCCTTTCAAAAGCAAGGGTGTTATCGGTTACCCCATCGGATACGCCACCAAAATCTAAAATATTATAACGCAAAATTATCCCCTCTTCGTTTAGCATATTTATATTTTTTAGTATATCATTATAAAAAATGTTTTGCAACAAAAAACAAAGCCATCTCCTACGAGATGGCTCTATCTTTTAACCTTTATGGGCTTTTAATGTTTCACAGTTCGGCGTTTCGTCCTAATTATTCAGCACTGATGTTTGCTTCGGGACGGGTTACCTTGCCGGAACGCAAGCAACGGGTGCAGGCGTTGATACGGCAGGGTGTGCCGTTTACGATTGCCTTAACGCGTTGAACATTGGGCTTCCAGGTACGGTTGGAACGTCTGTGTGAGTGGGATACTTTAATTCCGAAAGTAACACCTTTGCCGCAGATATCGCATTTTGCCATTGCTTCTGCACCTCCTTAAACCTTTCGTGGCATATTAATTCACTGTAAACGCTATATTATCACACTTTTTTTGTAATTGCAAGAGTTTTTTTCAAAAATTTTTAATCAATTTTATTCATTACAAGACCGGTGATAAGTTTGGGATAGAAATATGTGGATTTTTGAGGCATCTTCTCCCCTGCTAATGCGACGTCTCTTATCTCGTCAACACGGGTGGGATTAAGAATGAATGAACAATTTGCTTTACCTTCTTTTACACTGTTATATGCTTCTTCGGCTACTTTGGTGTAGGTAAGATTTATTTGTTTTGCCATATTTTCTTTATCGATACCAAGACCTTTTTCAAGCACCATTGTATGGAGCACGGTTACGTCGAGTCCGCGAAGGGCGGCACTACCGCACATTACGTCTTCACACACACCGCAGGTCTTGCAAACCATAATGGTTACGGTTTCTCCGCCTGCATACATAGCAAAGGCGATTTTTCCGTTATTATAAAGTGTTTCAAGTTCCTTTTCGGCATCGGCTACGGGAATGTTTTCGATTAAATCGAAGTCAGATTTAGCATCTTCGAGAAGTTTTTCGGCATCAAAGTTTTCGAGGTCTCGAACAATACGATGGGTGGGGAAAACAACAAGTCCTTCTTGACCCATATCGGCAAGGAACATCATAATATCATCGCAGGCATCCCCGGGGACCGCTTTGCCTTCACTACGGAGATAATTACGATAGTTAAGGGCGGTTTCGTAACGGTGATGTCCGTCAGCGATGTATAATTTCTTATCTTCAAAGCATTTAGAAATATTTGCACAAGCATCTTCATCATCAATTATCCACAAACGATGAACAAGGCCTTCTGCATCGGTAATTTCAACATCGGGAGTTCTATTGGTTTGTGCATTTACAATACCTTCAATGGTGAGGTCTTGCATATAAAGACAATAGATTTGACTAAAGTTGCAGTTGGTTGCTTTCATAAGATTTAAGCGGTCTTCCTTGGCTTTGGAAAGGGTTTCTTCGTGAGGAAGAACAACTCCTTTGGAAAACTCTTCAATCTTTACTCTGGCTACTATACCTCTTACGGTTTTGGTTTCTCCTTTAACGGTAAAGTCGATGCTATAAACATAATATCCTGCCTTTTCATCCTTGGCAAGAACGTTATTTGAAAGCCAATCGGAAAGAACATTTCCTGCGGTTGCATAGGGATTTTCGCCCTCTTTAGGAAGTTCAAGGCGGATAATATTATGCTCGTTTTTAGCAATAAACGCTAAACGTTCCTCTTCGCTGATAATATCATAAGGGGGGCAAACGATTTCGGTGAGTTCTTTTGAACAACAATTAAATCTCATTGCCTTAAAGGGTTTTACTACTGCCATATATATCAATCCTTTGTGAAATAAATTTCTATCAAACAATATATCTAAAAACAATTCTAAAGTCAACAAAAAATTAACTTTACATTTAATATTTATAAAAAATATCAAAATTTTAATTAAAAAACTTGCAAATTTGAAAGTTTTAGTGTAAAATGATTGGTGGTAAATTAAAATGTTACATTTTTGATATCTTTTTTAGGAGGCAGTTTTATGTCTAATATTTTATTTCAAGACCTTGTTCTCGAAATGAGTGAAACGGTTGACAGGGTTATAGGTATTGTTGATGAAACCAACACCATAATCTCTTGTAGCGACCTTTCAAAAATTGATACCACAGCCGATATTGACTTCCAAGACCTTTTCGTTTCGGGAGATACTGTTGTTCGCGATGGTTACACCTACAAAGGTTTCTATACCGAACAAGCGGTTAATTATGTAGTTTTTGTAGAGGGTAACGATGCTACTGCATCTAAATACGTTTCACTTCTTGCTATCTCCTTCTCCTCCATAAAAAAGTTTTACGATGAAACCCACGACAGAGCAAACTTCATTAAGAATGTTATTATGGATAATATTCTCCCCGGTGATATTTATCTTAAAGCAAGAGAACTTCGCTTCAACACCGAAACCACCCGTGTTGTTTTGCTTATTCGTCTTCTTCGTAACAACGATATCTCGGTTTATGAAATTCTCCGCAACATCTTCCCCGAAAAAAATAAGGATTTTGTCATAAACATAAATGAAACGGATATTGCTCTCGTTAAAGAAATTAACGACGATATTGAAGATAAAGACCTCGAAAAACTTGCCCGTTCTATTGTTGATACCCTTTCCAGTGAGTTCTATACCCACTCGGTTGTTGGTATCGGCACCATTGTTACGGGTGTTCGTGAACTTGCTAAATCCTTCAAAGAAGCCCACGTTGCTCTCGAAGTCGGCAAGGTATTCGACACCGAAAAACCCATTGTAAACTGCAGTAGTTTGGGTATTGCTCGTCTTATTTACAATCTTCCCACTACCCTTTGTCAAACATTCTTATCTGAAGTTTTCAAAAGAGGTTCTATTGAAAGTTTAGACCAAGAAACACTCTTTACCATTCAAAGATTTTTCGATAACAATCTTAACGTTTCTGAAACCTCTCGTAAACTCTTTGTTCATCGTAACACATTGGTTTACCGTTTGGATAAAATCAAAAAACTTACCGGCCTAGATTTGAGAGAATTCGACCATGCTATCGTTTTCAAAATCGCTCTTATGGTCAACAAATATCTCAACGCCAATCCCGTTAAATTTTAATATTAGAAAGGATTGATTAGCCATTTCACAGGAAAATACTAACCCCATTATAGAATTCCGTGGGGTACATAAGGTTTATGACAACGGCACCCGTGCTATGAATGACGTTAACCTCAAAATAAATCCAGGGGAATTCGTATTCGTAGTAGGTGCTTCAGGTGCAGGTAAAAGCACCTTTATAAAGTTAATAATTCACGAAGAAAAACCCAGCGCAGGTGAGGTTGTTGTTGGTGATTTTAAGGTTTCTAAACTTAAACGCCGTCATATTCCAAAACTCCGTCGCACCATGGGTATTGTATTCCAAGATTTCCGCCTTATTAAGGAAAAAACCGTTTATGAGAATATCGCCTTTGCTATGCACGTTGTTGGTGCATCTAAAAAGGAAATTCGCAAGATGGTTATCACCGCTCTTAACATTGTTGGTCTTAGCAGTAAGGCAAAATGTTATCCCGATGAACTTTCCGGCGGTGAGCAACAACGTGTTGCTCTTGCAAGGGCTCTTGTAAACAAACCCGACCTTATTCTTGCTGACGAGCCCACCGGTAACGTTGACCCTCATATGTCTTATGAAATTGTTGAACTTCTTACCGAAATCAACCGCCATGGTACTACCGTTATCATGGTAACCCACGAACATCAACTTGTTCGCGATTTTGGTCATAGAGTTATTATGATTGAAGACGGTAAGGTGGTCGCCGATGACGCTCCTGAAAACATCTCTACCGTGGCAGAAGCCCCCGAACGCAAGGTATCCGCTGTAGCAAACGAAGATGCCAATGCGGTATATAATTTTGAGGAGCCCTCCGAAGAGGTACCGGTTCATACCGTTTCTGCTAAAATTGAGGTTCCTGCATCTGCTGAGGTATCCCCTACCGAAGTAACAGAGGAAAAGGTCGAGGAAGAGGCAAAAGAGTCTAATGAATCGGATGCTTCCAGCGACTCGTTAAATATGTTCCAAATTGTTTATGATGATACTTCCGATTTGAAATCCTTAGAAAAGGAGGACAAAGAAGATGAAAATTAGAAGTTTTAAGTATCTTTGCGGTGAAGGTCTTAAAAACGTTTGGTCTCACCGACTTATGTCAGCCGCATCCGCAGGTGTTCTTGTGGCTTGTATGCTTATGATTGGCATTGTTTGGGCGCTTAGTCTAAACATTGACAACGCCGTTGACTCCATTGAAGACCAAAACGTGGTTATGGTATTCTTTGAGGATGATTTATCCCGCGAGGAAGCAGAAAAAACCTGCACCGATCTTATTGCAAAATACGACAACGTTAAAACTGCGGAATTTATATCCCGCGAGGCAGGTTTGCAAGCACAAAAAGAATCTATGGGTGAGGAATACGCTGAACTTTTCGACCTTTATACCAAGGAAGAAAAGGATAATCCCCTCCCTGACGGTTGTAGAGTAACAATCCTTGACCTTAACGATTTTGACGCCACCCTTACCAAACTCGAAAAATTCACCCCCGGTGTTCAAATTGTTCGTAGCCAACGTGAACTCGTAAATAAGCTCACCACCATCCGTTCTATTGTTAATATTGTTGGTTTTGGCGTGATATTCATCCTTCTTATTATCGCTCTCGTCATTGTGTCCAACACCATCAAGGTTACTATGTATACCCGTAAGCTTGAAATTAACATTATGAAGGCGGTTGGTGCAACCAACGGTTTTATTCGTTTCCCCTTTGTTATTGAAGGTATGGTACTTGGAATTTTCTCCGGTATATGCTCCACCGGTATTTTGTATTTCATTTACAAAATTGCCGAAAAGGCATTCTCATCATCCTTCGACGTGGCCTTCGCTCCCTTCACCTCCTTCGCTTGGCCCTTGCTCGCAGTATTTGTGGTTATTGGTGCCGGTGTTGGTGCTTTAGGTAGTGTATTCTCTATTGGTAAATATCTCCGCCACGAAGGCAGCGAATTTAACGCTTTGATTTAGAGGTAAATTATATGTTCAAAAAAATCATATCACTATTAATGGTTGTTGTTTTGTCAGTTTGTGTTTGTTCTTTTGCCCCAATAACTAACGCTGCAACTGCAAAGGAACAAATTGCCGAACTTGAGAAAAAACAACAGGCCATTAAAAATCAGATTGCTTCATTGCAAAATGATATTAATAAGCAAGAAAAACTAAAAAAGCCCCTTCAGGATCAAATTGATAATCTTCAAGCACAAATCGACATTTACAACAATGAAATCACAGGTTATGAAAATGAAATTTCTAAACTTCGTGAACAACAAGGTAAAATTGAATCCGATTTGCAAACTAAAAAGGATTTATTCTTAAAAAGAGTTCGTGCTCTTTATATTTCAGGTAGCACAAACACTCAAATTTCCATCCTCTTGGGTGCCGATGATTTTAGCAATTTCCTTTATCAAGACCAAGTTTTAGAAAGTATTACAAAATACGATAATAAAATTATGGAAGACCTTCGTAAGGATATTGAAGATTTAGAAAAAGTCAAAAATGGAATCAACGACAAAAAAGCAGAAGCAGAAAAAGTTAAGGCGACCGTTGTTTCTAAACAATCCGTTTTGAACGATGCAATTAAACAATACAACACCATCATTGGCAAATTGGAAGATAAAAAGGACGATTTGAACGACACCCTTAAAAACTATCAAAACCAAATAGATAACCTCGAAAAAGAGATTGGTGGCGCTATTAACAATTCATCTTCCAGCAGTATTAAATACGATGGTTCTAAATTCAAATGGCCCTGTCCTAACTATTACTACATATCCTCCCCCTTTGGTCCTCGTTGGGGAAGAAATCATAACGGCGTTGATATTGCAGGATCTGCTATTTACGGCAAACCTATTGTAGCTTCTGCTGACGGTCAAGTATCCCTCGCAAGTTATAACTCGGGCGGTTACGGAAACTACGTTATGATAAATCACGGTAAAGACAGCAGTGGCACTAACTACACTACTCTTTATGCTCATATGTCCAGCCGTGCAGTTTCTACCGGACAATGGGTTACTAAAGGTCAAATCATTGGTTACGTTGGTAGTACCGGTTATTCCACCGGACCTCACCTTCACTTTGAAATCCGTGTAAACGGTACACCTAAAAATCCCTTGAACTGGTTCAACAACTTCTAAACAAACACAATATTATATGACAAAACGCTCGAGTGTTATGCTCGAGCGTTTTATTGTTTATCTATTCAAAATATTACAAGGTTATTTTACCAACGACGCATTGCAATATTCTTAATGCATCTGTTGCATCTAATATCCCGCTTTTATCAGTATCTGCAGCATTAAAATAAATCTGTGTTGCATCTATTTTTTGCACTACATAATGCAACACACGTAAAGCGTCTTCCGAAGATATTTCACCGTCAAAATTGCTATCTCCTAAACTAAAATACTTAACTGTAAACTCTGCTGTTTTTTCGTTCAACGTAATGGTTATAACCTTTTCTCCGGGTGTAGTATAATCGTAGTTCCCAATTATATAATCATTGGTTTGTGTTTTAACTCCGTCTTTGACCTTATAAACCTTAAACGCAGCACCTGGAATTCTGTTGTTAACTAAAAATTTAGTTTCAACGGTTTCTACTTCAAGGGTAAATATATCTAAAGGGAAAAGATATTCTGAAAATTTAAGATTTATCCATCCTGTTAGACCATCGACGGTGGTATAACCCCATTCACCTGAAATCTTGGTTACTGTAAATAATGTGTTATATGGAACTGCACCTAAAACATCTGAATTGGTGGATGCTTCTTTTCTTACGTTCATACCGTCATCTGATAGAATTTTGTATGTTCCTAACTGATAGTTAACGGGTGCCGATTTAACCGTAACGTTGAAGGTAGCACCTCGTCCGTTATATGCAACGGTTATGGTATGAGTTCCTTCCTCATTTTTATATCCTGTAACTGTATATTCATTTGTGAGTTTTTTAGTTGTATTGTTGCTATATACTGCGGTAACGGTCATTCCTGTAGTATCAAGGTTTTCTCCTTCTTGATACTCAAGTTTGGTTGGTGGAGTAATTTTGAGTTCTATGTAATCGGGAGTGGTCATTTTGGCATATTGTAGGGAAATCCATCCCGTAACACCACCATAGGTTATTTTGCCCCAGTTATTTGATACATCCGATACATAAGTAGTTGTATTGTAGGGAATTGCACCGACTTTAGAATATGAAGTGTCTGCTCCCGAACGGATATTTAGACCATTATCCGATGTTATTACATAGGTACCTGTTCCCATTTTACCGGGGATAAGATTTGGAGGGGTTGTGGTTGTTCCTCCTCCCGTTGAGATACTTGCCTTTGGTCCTTTGAAAAGACGAATTGACAAAACACCCGATTCGGCATAATCAAAAAGATCATCGTATCCTCTATCGGCAGGGTCAAACATATAGGCAACTCCGTTTTCTACACGGTCTATGGCAACGTAATGTCCACCACTGTTAACCTCGGCTACAATAACGTATCCTTCGTTTATATACTTTTTAATTTCTTCTATTTTATCACGTTTTGATAATCCACTTATATTTACTTTAATGTGGAATGAAAATTTACTGGTGTATTCACTCGCTTTTGCCCAATACAACCAACCTTGAGAGGTAAAACCATCATTTTGTTTAAGCCAATTAACAAAAATGCCGGGATTAAAGACAGCAGGGTCGGTGGATACTGCACCCGAATGAACCATAAGAATTGCTATTGAGGTTACGGCACATCCCGATTTTGAAACGGTATCTCCAACATCACCAAAAGGAATAGACCCCCAACGTGGGTCACTTTGTTTCCAGGTAGTATATTCATATGTAGTTCCCATTGCGGGAATTATTCCAATCACAAAAGAAAGGGTTAATATTACCGAAATTAGTGAAAAGACAATTTTCTTCATATATTTCACTTCCTTAAAACAGTCATAATTTCGACGAAAAAACACTCTATTTTACATTATACAATGGCATCTCTTTTATGTCAAGATTTTTACAAATTACAGAGAATATTGATTTTTTAGTGTTTTTCACTTTCTGCATTTGTGAATTTTTTGTAAATTTTTTGGCGTTTTTTTGTATCCTACAGGAAGAAAAAAAAGCAAAATTTTCATTGTTTTTCTCAGTTAATAAATAGCCCTTAAAATACAAAATAAATTATTGCATTTTAATATGTAATGTAGTATAATATTATAAATACTTGTAAAGGTAGGTATTGAGTTATGAAAAAAGTATTGTCATTGGTATTGGCGCTATGCTTGATGACATCTGCATTTGTGTTTACCGCACAAGCTGCAAATGCCGTTGTTTTTAGTGTTAATGTCGAAGCTGACCAGAGTGGTAACGTGAATCTTGTTTTTTCACTCAACTCGGGCACAAATCTTGGTGCGTTCAAATTGAGCGTCGCCTATGATCCTGCTAAACTTCAAATTTCCGGAGATAGCAGTGAAGCGTTTGCAGGTCACGTTAACGACGTTACATGGGCTGTAAACACAAGCAAATACAACCAAAATCTTTCCGGTAACACCGCTTCCGAAAGCAAGGTTATTGTTACAGGTCTTTGTACCAACACCACTTCCGGTATAGCCGGCGGCGGTAGATTTTTCACCCTTAAATTTAAGGTGAAATCCGGTGTTGCTGACGGTAGTACCGTTGTTAGAATTATCAAGGGTGATATGGCCTTGGTTAGCGGTAGTAGTTGCAGTGCTTCTGCTCCCGATTCTATTACCCTCGATATTGTTAACGGGAACGTTACGAATTCTTCATCTTCCACCCTGCAATCTAACGTAATTCTCAATTTTGACTCCACCTCTAACTTCACAACTGCATTTGCAACATCAAAAGCAATTGAAAACAGTGAGAAAAAAGAAGGTGCCGGTTCTATGCGCATGGGCTTCAACAGTCCTACCGGTCAAAACGCCTCTGTTGGTGGTTACCTACTTTATGACTTTTCGACTGCTCAGGACTTATCTAAGTATGACAGTTTCAGTATGAATATATACACTCCCCTTGCTATGGAAGGTAAGGGCGGTGTTTTCCAAGTTAACTTTGTCACCTCCACCAGCGGTGAAGACGGTTTCAACTTTGACTGCGACATTTCCAACATATACACCGGTTGGAATACCATTTCCTTTAACAAGAACGACCCCTCTGCCACCGTTAGCGGTGCTAACTGGAGTTCAATTAAACGTATCCGTCTTATTTGGTTTAACTATTCCCAAGTTTCAAGACAATTCTTCCTTCTCGATAACTTGGTCGGTTACTACGGAAACGGTGGTAGCAGCAGTACCGTTACTCCTCCCTCTGTTTCATCTGATGTTCCCGTTGTTATTCCCTCTACTCCTGATGCTTCTAATGCATTTGACCAATGGATTAGTTTTACAAACGAAACCCATCACAGTTGGACCTTCGTTGAAAACAACTATTCAAATATCAGCGGTCAACATGCCACCATTGCTCAGGAGTTCGTTCCCGCAAGACAATACATTTCGGGCGGCAGCCTTCGTTTATTCCTTTCGGGAAGTTCGGGTTACGTTCGTTTCTCTATTAGAACCAATCCCAACGATGCTGCTACCGAAATTTACGGTAACAACTATCTATATGGCGGTGCCAACACCAATACATGGTGCGTTGCTGACTTTACCAGCGACAACGATGGCAACAATAGCACCGTTAAGGTTACTCCCGGTCAAAAATATTATTTAGTTTATTACTATGTTCTTCTCAACGATAACAATGTTACATGTATTAACGTGCTTGATAACGTTGGTTCAGCCGTTGACAACTGTGCTTGGGTTAAGGTTTATCCCAACTCCACCTTTACAAGACAATCCACTTGGATTGCTCCCTTCGACATCCACTATGATACCGCAGTAGAAAACGCTGCCAATCTCATTAACGCTATAGGCATCGTTTCCGCAGGTTCAGGTACCGTTATTGCTAATGCAAGAAGTGCATATAACTCTCTTACCAAATCTCAACAGAAGGCATTGACCTCTGAGCTTTCGACCCTTCAAGCTGCTGAAAACGCTTTCAATGCTCTTCCAAAAGCATACGGTGATTTGACCGGTGATGGTATTGTTCACGCCTCCGATGCTCTTACCGTTCTTAATGCTTCGGTTGGCAAGGTATCCCTTTCCTCTTCTCAACAAATTCTTGCTAACGTTGATGGAACAGCCGGTATCTCCGCTAACGATGCTGCAACTATTCTTCAGTTCTCCATTGGTAAAATCGGCAGTTTCTCTTCGGTTACCACCACCGCAAACTCTGCATATTCTCAAAATTACAATCCTCCTGCCAATGCAAGTTACAAAGCAACCGCAACCATTGGCAAGGTGCAAAACGTTGCATCGGGTCAACAAATAAAACTACCCGTTACCTTAAGTTCCGTTTCTAATGGTTACGCTTACGTTACCATTGCCAAACCTACCTATGATTCAAGTTTATTGGAATTCGTTGGTTTTGAAGCCGGTTCCAATTTCTCAAGTGCTACTAAAACCTATACTTCAAATATGTACGCCTTAATGCCCACCATCACCAATTCATCCCAAAGTTCCAATAACTCTTCGGGACAGGTTGCTAACTTAGTATTTAAGGCAAAATCCAATATTAACACTACCACCACCGTTACCGCAAAGGTCGTTGCAGGTGTATACACATCAAACAACTGGAAGACCTTTGATACTGCGGTTATGACTACGGTGCCGGGCGGTGTTAATCCACCCAATGCTCCCACCTTTACAATATCCTCTACCAACAATTTGGCAAGTTCTCAAACGATGACATTGACCATTACAAGTGCTGTTGGTGTTGCAGGTTATTATTGGGGTACGTCAGACAACTACGCAGATAACACCTTCGTTTCTACAACAAGCACTTCCCCAACAAGAACCGTAAACAGTTCGGGAACACGTTACATCGTTGTTAAGGATAAATTCGGTAATCTTTCTGCTGCTCAAACCATTACTTATCATAAAACCACTCTTGATGCCAATGGCGGTGTGGAAGAAAGAACTTCTATACTTACCCAATCTGGCAAATCCTTCACCTTCCCCACCTATTCAAGAACCGGTTATGATTTTAACGGTTGGTCCACCGACAAATATGCTACAAGCGGTATAACCTCCCTTAACCCCGTTGACAATTCTACCTATTATGCAGTTTGGGTAGATAATACCAAACCTACCGCTACCGTTACATCCACTAACAACGTAGCACCTTCTCAAACCGTTACTTACACCTTGAGTGATAATGATTCCATTGCCGGTTATTATTTCGGTACCAGTTCCGATTATAACGAAAATCCTTATACCATTTCTTCTGAAACTACAATCGTAAAAGAAATAACTCAACCCGGTACCTATTATCTCAAGGCACAAGATAAAGCAGGAAATCACTCCGTTAATGCTAAACTCGCCTTCTACTCCACCACCTTCATTGCTGAGGGAGCTACCATAAACGGTGCAGACTACGTTATCACCGCAAACGGCAACTCATTTACAACACCTATCCCCTCAAAGGCAGGTTATGAATTTAAAGGTTGGTCCACCGATGCTAATGCAACTTCCGGTGTTACCGCTATCACTCCCCAAACAAATGAAACATATTACGCTATTTGGGCTGACATAACCAATCCTACCGCATCTATAGTTTCCACTAACGACTTATCAAGTTCTCAAACCCTTACCCTTACCTTCTTCGATAATGAAGGTATTCAAGGTTACTATTTTGGTAAAGATTCACAGCCCCTTGATGCAAACTTTGTATCAACTACCGAATTAACCCATACCGTTATCGTAAGCGAATCGGGCACCTATTATCTTTTTGTTAAAGATGCCGGCGGCAACATATCTGAAGCCGTTACCATCACCTTCTATATGACCACCCTCAACGCTAATGGTGGTAACGTAGATGTTACTTCAATACTTACCAAAGCAGGTAACTCTATTGTATTCCCCGAAGCTGTAAAAGACGGATATATTCTTAAAGGTTGGGCAATCGATGCAAATGCTACTTCAGGTGATAACTTTATCACTCCTGTTGCAGATAACACCTATTATGCTATATGGGCCGATAATTCCGCTCCCGTTATTTCTGTAGAATCTACCAACGATTTAGCAAATTCTCAAACAATCACTATTACAGTAACAGATAACGGCGATATCTCCGGTTATTACTTCGGCACCTCTGCTTCTTATGAATATAATGCTTTCTTTAGCACAACCGAAAAGCTCATTGAAAAATTGATAAATGCTCCCGGCGTTTATTACATCGCTATAGAAGATGCTAACGGCAACATTTCTAATACCGTATCTATCACCTTCTATGAAACCCTTCTCGATGCAATGGGCGGTGAAATTTCAATAGAATCCATCCTCACTAAAGCGGGTAACACTATTGAACTCCCCCTTGCAACCAAAGATGGTTATACCTTTATAGGTTGGTCTACCGACCCCAACGTATCATCCGATGCGACATCTATTACTCCATTGGCAAATGACACATATTATGCTATTTGGGAAGATAACATTAAGCCCGTTGGCTCTATAAATGCAACCAACGATGCTGCTTCAAGTCAAAGTGTTATTATCACAATGACCGACAACGAATCAGTGGCAGGTTACTACTTCGGCAACTCAGAAAATTACTTGGATAATCCTTACTTTATCGCTGTGGATGAAACCTTTGCAACCTTAACAGTATCCGATTCAGGCACATACTATCTTACCGTTGTTGATGCTACGGGTAACGTTTCCGAGACCGTATCTATTACCTTCTTCAAAACAATTCTTAATGCTGTAGGCGGTAGCGTATCCACCGAATACATTCTCACCAAAGAGGGTGCTTCCGTTAACCTCCCCACCCCTGAGTATTATGGATATGATTTCAAGGGTTGGTCAACCGATGTTTCTGCAAGTGAAGGTGTATTTGCCATCACTCCCAATGCAAACAACACATATTATGCAATTTGGGATAGAGTTAAAGGACCTGAAGTTTCTATTACAAACACCAACAACATTGCCAACACTCAAACCATCAAGGTTGAAACAAGTGACGACATCGTTGGTTATTGGTGGGGTACTTCTCCCTTCTTTGCAAACAATCAATTCTTTGAAGCTAACGGTAACATTGAATTTATCGTTAACACCGCCGGAACCTATTTCTTCACCGCTTTAGATAGCAGAGGAATCATCTCTGAAACTAAATCGGTCAAGTTCCACGAGATTGTTCTTTATGCAAATGGTGGTGCTTTAGATAACTCCTTGATCCTCGCTGAAGATGGTGTTGAAGTTACCCTTCCCGTTTCTACCAAAGGTGGTTATATCTTTGGCGGTTGGGGATATGGTAATTCTGCATCGTTCGGTGTAAATAAAATTGTGCCCACACAAAATACAACATTATACGCTCTTTGGACTAAAAATATTAAACCCTCTATTTCTATAGACGTTTCTAATAATCTTGCAGATAACCAAGACGTTACTATCAACGTAAATTCTGAAGTTGGTATTAAGGGTTACTACTTTGGTACATCCCTCGTTTATGGCGATAACGAGTTTATTGAAACTTCCGACCTCACCATTATTAAAAACGTATCTGCTGCAGGTACCTACTATATCACCGTGAGAGATAACGATGAAAATCTCTCTGCTACCGTTGCTGTTACCTTCTATGAAACCCTTCTTAATGGCAATGGCGGTACCGCTAACATTGAAAACGTGTTGACCAAAGCAGGTAATACCATTAAACTCCCCACCGCAACAAACAACGGTTTTATCTTTAACGGTTGGAGTTCTTCTAACAGTGCTACAAGTGGCATTAGCAAGATTACTCCCAATGCAAACACCACCCTTTATGCAGTTTGGGTAGAGAATATTCAAATCTCCGCCACCGTTGGTACAAACTATATTGAGGAATCCGACAAGTACGTTAAAATTCCCGTATCTATTGGTAATTGGGCAAACTCTTATGCGACTATTACCATTAACGGAATTACCTATGATAGTGCACTCCTAAAATTTGATCATTTTGAAATTCCCGAAAATAATTTCATAAGCAGTTTGGTAGGTAACGTTGTTTTTGATAATGAAAGTATGACCTACACTATTATCAACACACCCGATAATGCTGATAATGCAACTAACACATCCGGTGGAGAGATTGCATATCTCGTATTTGAAGTATTGGGAACAATTACCGAAGAATCTTACGTTTCGGTAAGTTTCGATGCAAGTCAAACATCCGTTTACCTTAATGGTGAAATTGATAATTGGACCGAAATCGTTAAAGTTAACGACATCAACGTAACTACTGGCTTCGTTGCTCCTGTTCCTGATACCGAAAAACCTGTTGGTTCTATGACTGCAACCAACAACTTTGCTCCTTCTCAAGACGTTACAATCTTAATGAGCGATAATGAAGTTGTCTTAGGTTATTACTTCGGTACATCTGCTAACTACGAAGAAAATGAATTCTTTGAAGCATCAGAATTAACCGCTATTCAAACCGTAACCGAACCCGGTACTTATTATCTCTTCGTTATGGATGCAGCAGGAAATATTTCTGACGTTAAGACCATTACCTTCTATAAGTTAGTTCTTGATGCAAACGGTGGTACTTTTGATATCCCCTACGTTATAGTAGAAGCAAATCAATCCTTTACTCTTCCTGTTTTGCAAAGAGATAGATTTAAATTTAACGGTTGGTCTACTGACATCAATGCTGATAAAGGTGAAAACACCTTTATTGCTACCGAAAACACCACCTATTACGCAATTTGGATAGATGAAGCCGCCAAAGCAAAAGAGGTTGAAGCTCTTATCAACGCAATTGGTAAAGTTACCCTCTTAAGCGGTGATGCTATTTATGAAGCAAGAAATGCTTATGATACCTTGCCTGACGATCAAAAATTATTTGTTAACAATCTTGCTGTTCTTGAAGAAGCTGAACGAGTTTATTCTATAATGGAATCTTGTTGCTTTGGTGATATTAACAACGACGGTTCTATTAACGTTTTAGATGCATTATCCGCGCTTCATGCTAGCGTTGGCAAAATTCAACTCGATGAATATCAAAGCATTGCTGCAGACGTTGACGGAAGTGGTGTTGTAGATGTTATGGATACTTTATACATCTTGCAATATAGTGTTAATAAAATTCACTGTTTCCCCATTGAAGACTGTATTTATAACTCCTAATTCATAATTTTAGGGCGGACTGGTATTCAGTCCGCCCTTGTTTTTTGCATGATTTCATATTTATAAAATATATTGTATAAATAATTTGAAAAATATAGCAAATATTATTGGGTTTTTCAAATATTTTACTTGCATTTTTTCTCAATGTATTATACAATAAGATGTGTAGTTTTATGCCTTTGTGCAATACATATACTAATTAAATTGTTATTTATTTTTGGAGGTATTTTATTATGATTACTGCTGGCGATTTTAGAAACGGTGCCACATTCGAAATGGATGACGGTGTTTTCCAAGTTATTGAATTCCAACATGTTAAACCCGGTAAAGGTGCTGCTTTCGTTCGCACTAAGTTTAAGAACGTTATTACCGGTGCTGTAGTTGAAAAGAGCTTCAACCCCACCGAAAAATTCCCCGTTGCTTACATCGAACGTAAGGAAATGCAATATTCCTACACCGATGGTGAACTTTACTACTTTATGGATATGGAAACCTATGACCAAGTGCCCATCAATGCTTCTGAACTTTCCGACAACTTCAAATTTGTTAAAGAAGATATGATGTGCCGTGTTCTTTCCTTCAAAGGTAAGGTTTTCGGCGTAGAACCCCCAACATTTGTTGAATTGGTTGTTACTGAAACCGAACCCGGTGTTCGTGGCGATACTGCTACCAACGTTACCAAACCCTGCACCCTCGAAACCGGTGCTGAAATCCGCGTTCCCCTCTTCATCAACGAAGGCGACGCTATCCGTGTTGACACCCGTACCGGTGAATATATGGAACGTGCATAATTCATTATCTTTTTGATAATATTATATTTGATAGGAGAATGTTATTATGGATATGTTAGAACAAATTGCCCGTCTTAAGGGTATGGCTGAAATGCTCGATTTTGACGCTAACGACAAGAAGGACAAGTTCCTTCTCGCTATGTTGGAAGCTTTAGAAGAAATGGCTGCTACCGTTAACGAAATTGACGTTGACCTTGCAGAACTTACCGAAGAAGTTGACGAAATCGACCACGATTTAGGTCTTCTTGAAGACGACGTTACCGATTTGGTTGAAGACCTTTTTGGCGATGACGAATGTGAATGTGGCTGCGGTTGCAGTCCCGACTGCGATTGCGGTTGTCAAGATGGTGAAGAATGTACCTGTGGTGATGATTGCTGCTGTGGTTGTGATTGCGACGCTATTGTTAACTGCCCCGAATGTGGCTGTGAAATCGACCTTGATACCGAAGAAATCGATTTTGAAAATGAACCCTCTCTTGTTTGCCCCGGTTGTGGTGCTGAACTCTCTTTTGAGTTTGATGAGGAAGAATAATTAAAACTTTTTTTACCCTGTGCTTTTTAGCACAGGGTATTTTTTTGTCTTTTATCCTCCTTACATTATATTGGTTGACTTTTTTCATAAATTTAGGTATAATATTATTTGTATAAATATATAAGGAGAAGTGTTATGAAATTTAGTAAAGCATTTATAGCGATTTTGATTTTGGCTATTATTTGTCTTGAATCTCTCACCACCTTTGCGGTAAATAAATCAAACACCTATTCTTTACCTATTGATAATCAAGACAGTTATCAAGACGTTACTGAACAAAATACTGAAATTGATACACCTTTTGCTCCCCTTGACTATGAGTATAAGAATTTAGAAACTAATGATCTTGTCCCTGCTCCTTTAATCAATGATGAAATGGCAATTGTGGATAGTATGTTGTATTCTAACAATACACAAACGCAAAGCGTCTCCCTCTTTGATTATAAGTTCCTTGCCTTTGCTGTGGATGCCACAAATCATTCTGTTACCGCAATTATTAAACTTACAAGTAATTCTACATCCCCCCTTGAGTTTGACCTTCATGCAGGATTATATACCGAAAACGGAGCTTTAGGTGGATATAACGTTTTACCGTTCAATTTTTCGGCAGGAGAAACAAAACTTGTTACGGTTAAAATCTCCAACTTTTCAAAACAAGCCGTTACTTCCCTTAAACTTTTCTTTTGGGATGATAATATGCATCCCCTTTGCGATCCTATATATAAATCATTCAAGTATGTTTCCACCGCTTCTCAAAGTATTACTTTTGCTAATCCTACCCCCGTTATAAACTATAAATTTGGCAAGACATATCAACTTAAATGCACGGTTAATCCCTCTAATTATTCAGGAGGAATAACATACAAAAGCACCGACACTTCGGTTGCTACAGTTAACCAATCAGGACTCGTTACGGGATATAAAAGCGGTACTACGATTATTACCGCCGCAACCAATGACGGCGGGGCGTTTGCCTACTGCACACTTACCGTAAATAACGAGCAAATTTCTGTTTCTCTTAATCGAGAAGAAATAAATATGTGGAATGGTTACACATATAAACTTATTCCCACCACATCCCCTGTCAACGGAATGGACGTTACCTACGTTTCATCTGATCCTTACACGCTTACTGTATCGGCAGATGGCGTTATTACCGCTAAGTCCCCCGGTTTTGCTACTGTCGAGGTTTATTGCGGTGATGCGATGACGGCTTGTATGGTATCCATATTTAACGAAGCCGACTACATTGGCACCGTTGCAGCAAAATATGAATCAAACGGAAATCCCGGAAATATATCCAGCGGTTCAGGAGATATAGGCGGTAAATCTTATGGTGCATTCCAGTTATCTTCTTCAAGTAATGGTCCTAAATCATTCTATAATTGGCTTATATCTTCTAAATTCAACGTAGAAATAGGAACTGCTTTGAGGGATGCTCACATAGCCGACGGCGGTAAAGATTATACCTTTGGCACTAATTTTGATGCTTTGTGGAAACTTATTGCAACCGAAGCCCCACAAGAATTCTATTCTGCTCAACTTACATATATTAAATCACAATATTATGACCCCTTGTTTAATAAACTTATTGCATCAACCTCGTCGGGTGGTTTAGGATTCAATCCCAATAACTATGGTATTGCACTTAAATCAGCCCTTTTCTCCAGAGCATTACAACATGGTGTTACCGGTGCATTTAATCGCATTAGAGATGCTTTTATTGCCATTGGCGGCTACACAGGAAAGACCGAACGAGAACTTATTGCCGCTATTTACGCTGAATGCGGCGCGGTAGTTACCACCCCTCCCTCCGCAAATGCTATTGCTATGAACAGTTCTTCTTCAATTGCCGTTAAATATGGTTTGGTGGGTAAATATATGGCGCATTTTTCACGAAATTCATCAGACATTCAAGCAAGTGTTTGGCGTCGATTAAATGTAAATGAACCAAACGATTTATACGCACTTTTAGATAATCCACCCATTGATATTACACCTCAAGATTAGGAGATGCCTTTTATGAGTAAAATTATTGTAGATGCCTTCGGCGGAGATAACGCACCCCTTTCGGTAATTCAGGGTTGTACCGATGCCATTAAAGAATATGGTGTTGAAATTACCCTTTGCGGTAACGAAGAAATCATTAAAAATGTTGCAAAAGAAAATAATATATCACTTGATGGTATGAGCATCATCCACACCGAAGAGGTTTTTGATATGCACACCGACCCTTCCGAGATTATTAAATCGGGCAAAAATACATCTATGGCGGTAGGTCTTTCTGCCCTTGCAGAGGGTAAGGGCGACGGATTTGTATCTGCAGGAAGCACCGGTGCTTTGCTTGTGGGTGCTACCTTTATTGTAAAAAGAATTAAGGGTATTAAACGTCCTGCTATTGCCACTGCTATCCCTGCTCCCGACGGTCTTTTCCTTCTTCTTGATTCGGGTGCTAACGTAGAATGTCGTCCCGAAATGCTCTACTCCTTTGCGGTTATGGGTTCTACCTATATGCAAAAGGTTGTGGGGATTGAAAATCCTCGAATTGGTCTTCTTAATGTTGGCGTTGAGGATACTAAGGGTGATGCACTTCGCCTTGAAACCTATCAGTTGCTTAAGGAATCTGATATGAATTTTGTTGGCAACATCGAAGCAAGAGAGGTACCGAACGGTGCTTGTGACGTTTTAGTTTGCGACGGATTTGCCGGTAACGTTGTTCTTAAATTATTTGAGGGACTTGCAAAATCATTCTTCAAATTGCTTAAAAGAACCTTCCTTTCGGGACTTAAAAACAAAATTGGCGCAATGCTTCTTAAGAAGGACGTATATGCCATTAAAAAATCCTTAGATGCCTCTGAACAAGGTGGCGCACCTTTACTCGGTGTTACTAAACCCGTTATTAAAGCCCACGGAAGTTCCGATGCAAAGGCAATTAAGAATGCTATTCGTCAGGCATTTACCTTTGCCGATTCAGGCGCCATTGACATTATGACCGAAAATTTCGCTAAAAAAGAGAGTTGATCTATTTTGAAACAACTTCAGCAAAAAATAAACTATCAATTTAAGGATACTAAATTACTTCAAAACGCTCTTACCCATTCTTCCTATGCCAATGAAACCCACAAGCCCGAAATGAGCAACGAACGCCTTGAGTTTTTGGGTGATGCGGTGTTATCTATTATTGTGTCGGATTATTTATTTGACCATTTTAGACACATCCCCGAGGGTGAACTTACCCGACTTCGTGCCGCTTCGGTTTGCGAACGTTCCCTTTGTGAGTTTGCAAAAAAATTAGGACTTGGACAACATCTTTTCTTAAGTCGCGGTGAGCAAAACACAGGTGGTAGAGAACGTTCATCCATTCTTGCCGATGCTTTTGAGGCACTTATTGCCGCCATTTATCTTGACGGTGGCATTGAAAAGGCAAGAGAGTTTGTTCTTTCTTACGTCAAAGAATCTATTGAAGGACAACAAAAGGTTGCTTTCAAGGACTACAAAACCGCTTTGCAAGAGGTTATTCAGCAAAATCCCGAAGACCGTCTTTGCTACGTTCCTGCGGGGGAAAGCGGCCCTGACCACAACAAAACCTTCCGCGTTGAGGTTACTATCAACTCTAACGTTGTTGGTGTTGGTGAGGGTAAAAGCAAAAAAGATGCCGAACAATCCGCCGCTAAAGAGGCGTTACATCTTATGGGTATTATTTAATTTTTTACAGATAGATTTTATTTTGAAGGGATATCTTTATGGAGATAAAAAGATATTTTGAGGATTTTAACACAACTCAAATAGGCACACTGCCACCTCGCTGTTATTTTGTGCCTTTTACATCTGAGGAAGACGCGATTTCTAATCTACCACGAGAATATTCACAAAGTTTTGAGCCCACTTCTAAGAATTGGGCTTATTTTCGCTTTGAGTCTATTGCAGACGTACCTGAAAACATTTTGACCGAAGGGTATCCTCTGACCAATCGCGCCAATATCCCTGTACCTTCCTGCCTTGAATTAAAAGGATATGGAAATCCTCAATACCTTAAAGAACGTTTCCCCATTCCCATAAATCCTCCCTACACCCCCTCTGATAATCCTGTTTCGGTGTATCTTTGTGATTATGAATATACCGGTGATGGTGTGGGCAAAAAACACCTTGTTTTTGAGGGTGTTAGCAGTTGTTTTTATCTTTACGTTAACGGTATTTTTGTGGGATACAGTCAAGGTCCCAACACCCCTGCCGAGTTTGATATTACCCCTCACCTTATAGGCGGTAGAAACCGCTTAGCCATTATTTGCTTTAAATATTCGGTGGGGACTTATTTAGATTGTCAGGATAATTGGCGCTTTTCGGGTATCTTCCGTGATACATATATCCTTAGTAGACCTGCCGGATGCATTTCCGACATCGATATTAAAACCGAAATTTCTCCCGACCTTCGCACCGCAAATATTTTTGCAAGGGCGGAATGTCTTCTTCCAAATGAGGTGGAGGTTATCCTTCTTAACACCCGTGGTGAAGAGATTGAAACTTTGTATCTTAACGAAAATTGCGAAGTGAATTTTGAGGTAAGATCTCCCCTTTTATGGTCTGCCGAAACCCCTGAACTTTATACCCTTTTATTCAAATTTAATGGTGAAGTTATTGCTAAAAAGGTGGGACTTAGAAAAATATCCACCGAAGGCGGAATATTTAAAATCAATGGTCGTGCCGTTAAACTTAAAGGTGTAAATTATCGTGATTTTCACCCCGAAAAGGGATTTAGCGTATCGTATGAAGATATGGAAAAGGATATTATTTTGATGAAGCAAAATAATATAAATGCGGTGCGTATGATTGGTTGTCCTACCGACCCTCGTTTTCTTGAGCTTTGCGATAAATACGGACTTTACGTTATTCATGAAGCTGATTTGGATGCCGCAGGATTTGGTATTTATGAAAATCCCGTTTCTTATGATGAAAAGTTTAATGCTTTGGTTATTGACAGGGTTTTACGTTCTTATTATCGAGATAAAAATCATCCATCGATTATTGTTTGGTCGGTGGGTAGTCGCTCTGGATTTGGGCAAAATATTATTGATACTATATCTAAACTAAAGGAATTAAATCCCGATATTTTGGTTCATTATGAAGGTGCTTTTGTTGCAACTTCTAAGGATAGTGAATATCCTGCTGAACTTGATATTGTAAGTTACAAATACATATCTCCCCTTGACTGTAAAAAGGTCATTTGGACCAACAATGACCGCCCCTTTATGCTTTGTGAGTTTGGAAATGCTTCGGGCAATATGGGTGGCGATCTTAAAAAATATTTGGAAATTATGGATACTGAACCTGCCTTTATGGGTCTATTTGTATCTGAGTGGAAAGATTTAGCCCTATCCCGTAAGGTGGGTAACAAAACCGCCTATCTTTATGGCGGTGATTACAGTGATGAAATAAATGACGGTGCTTTATGCATTAGGGGTCTTGTTTCTCCCGACGGCGAAGCACACTCTTCCCTTTACGAACTTAAATCTATTTACAAGCCCTTTGACGTTTGTGCCGATACCCTTCACAAAGGGGAATATATTATCACTAATCTTTATGATTTCGTGTATCTTTCCCGACTTGAATGTTCCTATGAAATCACCCGTTTTGGCAAGGTAATAGATAAAAAACTCATTGGTGTTTTGCCTATTGCCCCGAAAAAATGTGAAAGAATAACAATTGATTATGAAGAACCTAAAAACGGCGAATGTTTTATTAGATTTATCTTCCGCTATTTAGGTAATACCCCATATTCAAAGGATGGCTTTGAGGTGGGCTCTGTTCAAATGGAACTCCCCTCTCCTAAACGAGATGTGGAAAGAATTGCTCCCACAGGTTCGCTTTTTACCGAGCGTCGAGGGGACAAAGTTTTTGTTTCGGGCAAGGATTTTTGTTATACTATTTCGGGTAAAAGCGGAACAGTTTCGAGTGTTAACCTTAAAGGCGTGGAAATCCTTTCAAAACCTGCCCATTTTGACCTTTGGAGGGTTGAAACGCCTAATTTCAAGGGATTGAATAACATCCTTAAAAACGCAGGATTAGACCGTCTTAACACCGATATTCGAAACATAAACGTCATTGAAGAGGGTGATAAAATTGTTGTTACATCCTCGGTTACTTTAGGTGCATCAGGTGAACTTCCCTGTGTATGGCTAAAGGTTAAACATATTATTTTACCCGACGCTACCCTTAAAATTGTTTGTAACGTATCGTGCCAAAAGAATATCCCCTATCTTCCCCGTTTTGGCATAAGATTTTACTGCAAAAAGGAATATTCTCAGGTTGAATATTATGGATACGGACCTTTTGAAAATTATATTGACAAACGAAACGCTGTATATATGGGGCATTTTACATCATCCGTTTCGGATATGTGGGAAAACAATATTATTCCCATGGAATGTGGCAACCGTTTCGTGAAGTTAGGTGCTGTTTACAATCAAGACCGAATGGGACTTTTATTTGTTAATAAAAACGGATTCGATTTTTCTGCACTCCCCCTTTCTACCGAACAAATAGAAAGCGTGGAACATTGTCACTTGCTCCCTGATGGCAGTGATACGGTTATCCACGTGGACTATATGCAAAGTGGTGTGGGCGCAACCTTTGAAGAAGAAAAATTCAATCTTAACTTCGCACTTACCGAAAAGGAATTTGTTTTTGAGACCGAATTGCATCCTATTTCTATTGATACCACTTCGTTTTTACAATATTTATAATTAGAGGTTTTATCTAATGGATATCTTCAACTTTTTAGAAGAGATTAAAAAGAATAAAAAATCTTTGCCTATAATATCATTACCCTGTGCAAAAAAAATTAACGTGTCGGTTAAGGATATGGTTTGCGATGCGGATACTATGGCAAAATGTGTTGTATCTATGGCGGATGATTATGATACTCCCTTTTTACTTTTGCCCTTTGATACCACCATTGAGTCCGAACTTTTTGGGTGTGAGGTAGAGTTTTATGATGACGATATGCCAAAAATATCTAAAACTCCTTTTTCTATGAAGAGTGAGCTCCCGCTATCTAATCTTCGTATGCCAAAAATTGAAAGCGGTCGTGTGGGGGTTATTATAGAGGCAACAAAAAAGATTAAGGAAGCCCTTCCCGAAAGGCCCTTATTTGCCTATTGTTTAGGACCTTTTACCCTTGCGACAAAATTATTCTCTTTTGATGACATTCTTTTGGCTTGTGATGAAAATCCCGACCTTATGGATGAGTTAATAGAAAAACTCACCTTTTTCATTACCGAATATATTATTGCTTTAAGAGGTGCGGGGGCTGACGGCATATTTATAGACGAGTCGGTGGCGGGTAACATTCACCCCTCATTAAACGCAGAATATTCCGCTCCTTTTATGACCAAAATTGTAGCCGAGACACAAAACAAAAATTTTCTTGCGATACATCACACCTCAGGTGAAAAAGTATCACGTCAAATAGGCAATATTTTAGATACCGAGTGTAAAATTTATCATTTTGGCAAAGGTACCGACCTTGCGGATATATCCAACTTCATTCCTGATGAAACTATCTTTATGGGGAATATTTTTGAGGATTGTTTTTTGAACGATGACTCCCTGCCTTTGGAAAATGCGGTGGATAATCTCCTTAAAAGTTGTGGCAAAAGGGATAATTTCATCCCCTCTACCTGTAATATTTCCTATAATGCTAATCAAAAATGCATTGAGAAATTTATATCATTAACAAAGAATTTTTATGAAGGAAAATAGTATGAAAACTGTTGTTATTACCGGCGGTACCCGTGGTATTGGCAGGGCTTGTGTTGAACTATTTGCAAAAAATGGATGCAACGTTGTATTTGGTTTTGAAAAAAGCGACGGTCTTGCCGAAGAGATTTGCAAAAAATATAATAACGTTATTTCCGTTAAGGGTGATATATCCACCATCGAAGGAAACAGGGCGCTATTTGATTGTGCTTTGAATAATTTCGGCACCGTGGATGCGGTAGTGCTTAATGCAGGTATATCTCACTTTGGTATGCTTTGTGATGAGGGCGAGGATGAATACAACCGCATCTTTGACGTTAATTTTAAGAGTGTATTTTTAGGATGCAAGGAAGCATCTAAGATAATGGTTAATCAAAAAAATGGTGCTATTGTTACGGTATCTTCTATGTGGGGTCAGGTAGGTGCATCTTGCGAGAGTTTATATTCCGCATCTAAATCGGCGGTGATTGGTTTTACAAAATCTATTGCCAAAGAATTAGCACCCAGTGGCATTAGGGTAAACTGTGTTTGCCCGGGGGTTATTGATACCGAAATGAATGCGGTGCTTTCCCCCGAAACTTTGAATGAACTTGCCGAAGAAACTCCCCTTGGTCGCCTTGGCACACCCGAAGAAGTTGCAAAGACAATATACTTTTTAGCAAGTGAAGATGCATCATTTATTACAGGTCAAGTGCTTGGCGTAAATGGTGGAATGATAATATAAAATAACTAAAGGACTGATTGAAATTCAATCAGTCCTTTTATGTTATTATATCATATTTAGAAAACGTTCAATTTCTCTTTTGAGGCGAGGGATGGGGAGTCCTACAACGTTATAGTAGTCCCCTATTATCTCCTTCACAAAGAGTCCGCCTTTACCTTGGATACCGTATGAACCAGCTTTATCATCACACTCATTCGTGGCGATATAGGCATCGATCTCTTCTTCGGTTAAGGGATAAAAGGTTACCGCGGTTTTTTCGGTAAAGGTCATTGTTTTGCCATTTTTGCAAAGACAACATCCCGTTATGACGGTGTGGGTTTTGCCCGAAAGAAGGGTGAGCATTCTTTTAGCATCATCTTTATTTTCGGGTTTCCCAAGCATTTCTCCGTTATAGAAAACGCCTGTATCGGCACCGATAACAAGGTTTTCGGGATATAGTTTTGCTATATCTTTGCACTTTGCCACCGCTAAAAAAGAAGGAATATCGTCAAAGGGTAATTCTTTGGGATATATCTCTTCTGCATTTGATGACACACACTCTACGTCATCAAAAAGATATGCAATAAGTTCCTTTCGGCGGGGGGATTTTGATGCAAGTATTATTTTTTCTTTTGAATTTTCCATTATTTATCCTTAAAACGATTACTTCTTACGGGGTGGCGAAGTTTGCGAAGTGCTTTTGCCTCAATTTGGCGGATACGTTCACGGGTTACGTTGAACTGAAGACCTACTTCCTCGAGGGTGTGGCATCTGCCGTCGGCAAGACCGAAACGAAGTTTAATAACGTCTCTTTCTCTTTGAGCAAGGGTATTGAGAACCTCTTCGATTGCTTCGTTGGTGATGGATTTCATTGCGGAATCATCGGGAGAAAGGGCATCTTCATCGCGGATAAAGTCAACAAGACGGCTCTCTTCCTCGGGACCGATGGGGGTTTCCATAGATACGGGTTCCTGGGCAACACGCATAATTTCACGCACACGCTCTACGGGGAGACCCATAAATTCGGCAAGTTGTTCTTCGGAGGGGTCTCTACCGTTTTCGTGGAGAAGTTGGCTATGTGCCTTTTTAAGACGGTTGATGGTTTCTACCATATGAACGGGGATACGGATTGTTCTTGCTTGGTCGGCAATAGCACGGGTGATAGCTTGTCTTATCCACCAAGTTGCATAGGTGGAAAATTTGAATCCCTTGGTGTGGTCGAATTTTTCTACCGCTTTAATAAGACCTACGTTACCCTCTTGAATAAGGTCAAGGAAGTGCATTCCGCGACCTACGTATCTTTTTGCGATACTTACAACAAGACGAAGGTTGGCTTCGGTAAGACGCTTTTTAGCGTAATCACTACCTTCGGCTATCTTCATAGCAAGTTCAATTTCTTCTTCAGCCGAAAGAAGGGGGACTCTACCAATTTCTTTAAGATAAAGTTTTACGGGGTCATCAAGGGAGGGGTTATCTCCTGATAAATCTTCATCTAAATCATCGGTGGGTATTTCGTCTACCTTTAATTCCTCGGCGGTGGGTTCAAGGACATCAAGGTCGAGAAGTGGGGGATCTTCCATATTTTCGAGCATAGATTCATCAAACTCAACGTCATCTAAATCTAAGATATCGGGTTCTTCCTCTTCAACTTCGGGAAGGACTTCGGGGGCAGGGGTATCGAAATCGAGGATGCTATCTACATCGATAGAC